>NZ_BAAHAR010000006.1:0-163929 GCF_054777395.1 Nocardiopsis oceani | reverse complement strand
CCCCCACGGGCAAACCCCACCCAACAGCCCCCACCCAACAGCCCCAACCCACTGAGCACCCACCACGCCTGAACCCACCCACCCAACAAACCCCACACCCCTGTCCGGTCAGTGCACCTAGGCCACGTTTCAACAGGATGCGGCGGGGCCGGGGTCGGGGCGGGGGCGTGCGGCAGGACGCGGTGGGGCACGCGGCCGGGCACCAAGTCCGGACGCGCTCAGTTCTGGTGCTCGACCGCCGGTGTCCGTGTGGATTCCTCGCTCTGCTTGGGCAGCCAGCGCAGGGCGAGCAGCGCGACGGCGAACGACGCGGCGCTCGCGACGGCCGCGGCGACGTGCATCCCGCTCAGGAAGGCTGTTCGGGCGCCCTCGGCCATGGCAGCGGACAGCCCTGGGGCGTCCAGCGTCTCGGTCAGGGTTTCCGCCACGTCGGGCCCCTGTAGGCGAAAGACCAGTGCGGCGGCTGATCCGAGGAGGGAGACACCCAGCGCGTTGCCGAGTTCGTTGCTGGTCTCGGCGATGGCGCCGGCCGATCCCGCGCGTTCCTTGGGTACGGCAGAGACCGCTGTCTCGGCGACCACGCTGAACGAGATGCCGTAGCCGACGCCCGCGATGACGGTGGAGGTGATGAACCAGGCGACTCCGGCCTCGGTGGTGGCCGGGAGCAGCAGGGCGAGCCCGGTACCGACCAGCAGGTGCGAAGCGGCGAGCGCGGTCCGCTTTCCGAACCGGTGGAAGAACTTGGGCGTCGCGATGCAGGTCACGGTGAGTGTGAGGGCGCCCGGAACCGCCAGCATCGCCGCGGTGAGGACGTCGAGGCCGAGGACTGACTGGAGGTAGATGCCGGTGAGGTAGCTTGCCGCGGACCACACGAAGAGGGACAGCAGCCCGGTGGCGATTGCGAGGGAGAAGACGCGCTCCCGGAACAGGGAGAGGTCGAGCAGGGGGTGTTCGAGCCCGCGCTGCCTGCGGAGGAACCACCACAGGAGGCCGACTCCGACCACCGCCGTGGCGCCTTGGGACCAGGCGAGCCCGTGTCCGGCGGCGTCCTTGACGGTGTGCACGGTCAGCAGCAGGCCTGAGGTCGACAGGACCACGCTCAGCGCGTCCACCCGCCCGGGCCGGACGCCGCGCACCTCCCGCAGGACGAGGGGCGCGAGCACGAGGAAGGCCAGGACGACGGGGATGTTGATCAGGAAGACCGATCCCCAGGCGAACGTGCTCAAGAGCAGTCCTCCCGTGGCCGGGCCGATCGCGATACCCGCGGCGAACGTCGCCGCGAAGAGCCCGATCGCCTGGGCCCGCTGTCTGGGGTCGCGGAAGAGTTCGCTGATCACCGCGAGCCCCGAGGGCAGGAGGGTGGCTCCGCCCAGTCCCATCAGCGCGCGGAAGGCGATGAGCGCCTCCGGGGAGGGTGACAGCGCCGCCCCGACCGACCCCGCGCCGAATACGGTCGCGCCGATCATCATCAGTCTGAGGCGTCCGTAGCGGTCCCCGATGCTGCCGAAGGTGATGAGCAGCGAAGCGACGACGAACCCGTAGATGTCGAGGATCCACAGGGACTGGTCAGCTGTGGGGGAGAGGGCGTCGGTGATGCGGGGCATCGCGAGGAAGAGGATGGAGTTGTCCATCGCGACCAGGAGGACCGGGCCCAGGACGACGGCCAGGCCCAGCCAGGAGCGGCGGCTCGTCCGGTTCCCCGGAGAGCGGGACGTGAGTTGTTCATTCATGGATCCGACAGTGGCCGCCGCTCCGAGAACCAGCCAGAGCCGTGCCGTGGGTATCCCTGACAGGTGCAGGCGCCACCGAGCCGTCCGGACCTACGATCGGGGTATGGAACTCGAGAGCCTCGGTACCTACCTCAGAAGCCGACGGGACCGTGTCACCCCCGACGACGTCGGCCTGCGCGTGTACGGTTCGCCGCGCCGCGTTCCCGGGCTGCGGCGTGAGGAACTGGCCCAGCTCGCGGGGGTCAGCGCCGGGTATTACACGAGGTTGGAGCAGGACCAGGCGGGCACGGCCTCAGTGCAGGTGCTCGACTCCCTGGCCCGTGTGTTGCGGCTCGACGAGGTCGAGGTGGTCCACCTGCACAACCTGGCGGGCCGCCCGCCGGTGGCGCGCCTGGTCCGGCCGCGGCCCGAGGAGCCGCATCCGCGGGTCCTGGCACTGCTGGGATCCCTCGGGGAGGGGGCACCGACGGTCCTGCTGGGCCGCCGAGGCGACATCCTGGCCTGGAACCGCGCCGGGCACGCCCTGACCGCCGAACACTTGGACTTCGACGCGCCGACCGATCCCGAGAACCGTCCGTCGGCGCCTCGGATGTTCTTCCTCGACCCGCTCACCCGCGACCTGCACCGCAACTGGGACGAGCTCGCCGTGGTGCACGTGGCCTACCTTCGCCTGACCGCCGGTCGGCACCCCACCGACGGGCGTCTGGCCGAGCTCATCGGGGAGCTGATCATGCGCAGCCCCGAGTTCGCGGCACTGTGGTCCGAGGTGGACGTGCGCGACTGCACTGTCGGGACCATGCGCCTCCAGCACCCCACCGTGGGCGCGTTGGACGTCGACTACCAGTGCTGGCTCCAGCCCGACAGCCCGGACCACCGGCTCGAGGCCTACACCGCCCGCTCCGCCTCCGACCGCGACGCCTTGCGGCTCCTGCCGATCCACCGCTCCGGGGAGTCGAAGCCGGCGCGTTCCGGCGGCACACGCTTCAGCCGCTGATGTTCTCGGCGAGGGCGTCCAGGAGGTCGGCGCGGCGGTCCGGGTCGTTCTGGGCGTCCCGCCAGCGTTCGGGTACCGGTGGACCCTCCTCCAGGAGACGGCACAGGAGCGTGTCGAGTGCGCCGGGTGGATCGGCGTCGAAGGCCGCCCGGTGGGCCTGGGCCCGGGCGGTGAGCTCGTGGGCCAACCAGCTCAGCCACCGTTGTTCACTCTCCTGGAGGACCTCGGTCCGAGGGGCGTCCTCACCGTAGGTGCTGTCGGCACCGGGAGGCTGGGCGGGGACCGGGGTGTAGGGCGCGCTCCGGGACCGGCCTCGGGCGCGTTGCACCAGGGCGAAATGGTCGGGCATGCGCAGGGCCATTCTGCTGAGTACCCCGGTCAGGCGGCGGGCCACGTCCTCGCCGCTCAGGTTGGGCAGCAGCTGGCGCAGGAGCAGTCGGCGGCGCTGGTCGGCGGTGCGGCCGGGGTCGGCGTCACGCCCGGAGGCCAGTTCGGCGAGCTTGCGCAGCAGGTAGTCGCCGGTGGCGGTGGAGACCATCGGTGGTTCCTTGACCGTGGTGAGAGACCGGCCGTGCAGGTCGGCGACGGGCACGGCGCTGCCGTCCTCAGTGAAGGAGACGGACTCACCGGGGTGGATGTCCTCGGGTAGGTCGGCGGCCGGGTTGCCCCATCCCGCGGTGAGTACCAGCAGGGCCAAGGCTTCCTGCTCGATCACGTCGGTGGCGATCCGGGCGACGTCGCGCCTTTGGGCCCAGCGGCGGGGGCGTTCGGAGAAGATGCAGCGGAGCTGGCCGCCCTGGCCGCGGTGCGGGTAGACGTGGCGCAGGTTCTTGTAGGAGCGGTCGCGGCGCACGTCGTCCAAGGCGTCCCGGAGCCGGTGCGCGGCGCCGCGGTCCACGCCCCTGTCGTCGGGCAGGGCGCGGGCCATGCGCATGGCGACGACGCTGTGCGGGTCACCGGCGTGCTCTGGGCACGGGCAGTGTTCGACACACAGCTCGACGTAGTCGCAGAACTGTTCGGAGTGCCCGGCGCAGTCCTGTGCGGTTCCGTCCGCGGAACATGCTCCGCAACCCAGTGCACGCGTGAAGACGTGCAGGAAGGCGGTGGAACGGAACAGCCCCCAGGCGGAGCAGTGGTGTTCACTCACGAACTCTTCTCCCCGAGTGATTCGGGGCGGGGACGTTCCCCAGCCCTTCCGGGGAGACGCGCTGACGAGCTGTGAGTCCTTCGGTGACACTCCTGCGTTAACGGGAGGTCATACAACAAAATAGGTCCGTTGGTGCTGAACTGTCAATTGACGACCATGATCCTGAAAAAGACCGCGAGTGCAATTATTGGATTAAACGGTCATAGGTCACAGGTGTCTCAGAATGAACAGGGGTTTTCGCTCCGAAGAGATCCCCGTGCCCGATCCCGATCCCGACCCTGCCCCCTGGCCCCTGGCCCCCGGCCTCCGGGGCCGGTGTCCGATCCGGTGTCCGAGAGACTGCGGTGAGGGCCTCGGAACGGGGGGCGGCGCGGAGGGCCGGACAGCGTGGCCGAGCGCCATGGATCGAGAAGAACGGGAGGCCGCCGGATGCCCGTGGTCAATCTGACGCCGCATGAGGTGAGAATCGTCGACGAGCAGGCGCGCGTGATCCGGAGCTGGCGCAAAGCACCGGATCCGGCCCGGGTAGAGGCGGTGCGCACTCCCCTGAATCCGGTGGAGGGTCTGCCCCTCCTGGCCGAGAGGCGCAGCCGCGCGGTCCTGCCCGAGCCGAGGGAGGGGGTGTGGTACATCGTCTCCTCCGTCGTGAGCTCGGCCCATCCGGAGCGGGACGACCTACTGGTGCCCTCCGATTTCGTGCGGGACGACAGGGGGATGGTCACCGGCTGCCGTTCATTTGTGCTCACGTCACCGAAGGGGCGTCCACCAGCGCGCGAACCGGAGAAAGCACTCACGTGATCCATTCCGGGCGCGGTTGAGTAATCTGGCCCCTGCTCCTGTAGCCCGGAAACGGCCGGAAACGGCTCGTTCCCACCCGTGTGGGAAAGGAAACCGTGGACGAACCCCGAGTCGCCGTCGTCCTCGTGGGGCAGAACCCCACCCCGGCCCTGCTGGCAGCGCTGACCCTGCCCGTCGACCAGCTCATCCTGGTCTCCAGTGACGGCACCCTGACGGTCGCACGCCGGGTCGCCGACGCCGTCGAACGCCTCGCCCCCCGCATCTCCGTGCGTGTGCTCAGCGTGGGCCCGGACCCGCACGACCCCCGTCCGGTCACCGCGCTCCTGGATTCCGTCCGCCGCGCGCTCTCCGGGCGGCCCTGGTACCTCGACTACACCGGCGGAACCAAGGTCATGAGCGTGGCCGCAGCTCTGCACCATGAGAACGCGCTTCCGCCCGTGGCCCGCCGCTGGCGCCACTACCTGGACCCCCGCGTCGACGTGCTGCGCACCGCGGACACCACCCGCTCCGGGCGCCCGGTGCACGGCCGAGGCGTGGACTTGCGCACGCTGGCCGCGATCCACGGGGCCCACTGGTTGGACGACCGCGACCCCGAACCCGTCCGAAGGTTCCTCGAAGGCGGTACGGGCGCCCTGGCCGACGCGTTCCCCCGCCTGCCCGAAGGCGAGCGGAACGGGATCGCGGCCGAGGGGCGCGTTCTCGCCCATCTGAGGCGCCTGCTGAGCGGACGGTCCGATACGGAGGTCCTCGGCGCCCGACGCGTCGCCGACCCCTTCCGCCGTGGCGGTTCGATCGCGGACTTCGACGTCCTGGTCCGCCACCGGCACCGCGTGCTCTGCGTGGAGGCCAAGACGCGTGCCGAGGACGTGGTCGCCCGCGCCGGGTGGACCGTGGCCAAGGCCCGACGGGTCTTCGGCAGTGCCACCCAGGTCCTCTTCGTCTACGCGGGTCCTGTCGTCTCCGAGCTGCGTGAGGAGATCACCTCCTACAACCCGGCGCTGTCGGCCCGCCACGTCCACACGTGGAACCTGGACACCCTGCTGGAGCGGGTGACCTCCTTCGACGAGGTGCGCGACAGGTTCTTTCCGGTCCGGGCCGCCGCGCCCCCACCCGGGCCCCGCGGCGCGGCCGCCACGTCCGAACCCGCAACCCGTGTGCCCGCACGGCCCTCCCGCCACCCGGGCCCGGACGACGGGCCTTTGCTCGTCACACCGCTCGGTGGAAGCAGACTGGGCACGCTCGCAGCCGTGCACGCGCACCGCCCGGCCCGCACCCTCGTGCTGCCCTCCAACCAGAGCCTGCGCGCCAAGGTGCGCGACGCGGTCGCCCGCACGCTGCATGCGGCTGAACACCCGGACGGCCCTCCGGCCGACCCCGACACCCTGCGTTCCGAGGGCTACCGGAACCGGGTCCGGCTGGCCGCCGACCCCGTGGACGGTTACGACGCCGACGCCGTCGCGGCGGTCGCCCTCGAGTGGATCGAGCGGGAGCGCGGGGAAGGCCAGCCGGTGGCCGTCGACATCACCACCGGCACCAAGGCCATGAGTCTGGGACTGGCCAAGGCCGCCCGCCTCAGCGGAGCCTGTGCCACCTACCAGCGGGCCCGCGACCGGTCGGTGGTCTGCCTGAGGCACGGCCGGAGCGAACTCGAGGGACGCGCCAGCATCGACTGGCCGCTGGTGCTGTCCGGTTACGAACCCTTGCCGTCCGAGGGGGCCGCGCCGCCGGATGCCGGGGCCCTGTCGGGTCTGGTCACCGGCCCCGCGCGCGACCAGGTGGACGTGGCACTGCTCGACCTGGCCGCCGACGAGCTCCGCACCGCGGCCACGGGCCGGTGCCGGGTGTGGTGGGACGCCTCCCTGGCCGACCCGGACTCCTTCCTGACCGCGCAGGAGCGGCCCAGTCTGGTGCTGACCTTCGACGACCGCGCGGTGGGCCTGACCGCTCCGGCCCGGAGCCGGAGACGCACCTTCGACGGACCGCTGCGGGACGTACGTCCGGGCGCGTGGGCCCAGAGCGTGTTCGCTGCGACACTGCACCTGAACGTGCGCTGTGATGTGGCCGGTACGGTCCTGGCCCTGACCAGGCCGGGAGGCGACGTGTCGCGCGCGGGGGAACTGGTGGACTGGATCGCCCAGGTCGACGCGGGCGATCGGACCGACCCGGCCGAACACGCTCCCGGCCTCTGCTTCGGTGAACCCCTGCGTCCCCTGGTCTTGGCGGTGGACCCGGACCGCCCCCCGGAGCTGCTGCGTACGGACGCCTCCAAGCTCTGACCCCGGGGCGATCCGTCCGCCCGACCCACACCCCGCCAATCCGCGCCCCGCCCCCGTGCCCCGCACCGGCCGGTGCGCCAAGATGGGGGGCGGGGCGCGGCGGCCTGGCCGCGCGGGATCGAAGACGGCGGAATATGCGGTACACGGGCGGTTGGGTCCTGGCAAGCGCGGCGGTGTTCTTCCTCTCCGGCTGCGTTCCGGGGGCGGAGGAACCCGAGCCCCCACCCGTGGACAGCGTCGACTGGACACCCTGCTTCTCCGACTCGGAACTGGACGAAGCGCCCGAATGGGGCGGCGACCCGGACTGGCTGGAGACCCTGGAGTGCGGGACCGTCGCAGTCCCGCTCGACCACGGCGATCCCGAAGGCGCCACCGTCGGGCTGGCCTTGGCCCGGCAGCCCGCCAGCGGGCGCGCGGACGAGCGGATCGGTTCGCTGGTCCTCAATCCGGGCGGACCCGGCGAGCCCGGTGTGGAGATGCTCGACTTCCCCTTCCTGGACGACGACGTGCACGCCGCCTTCGACGTGGTCTCCTTCGACCCGCGCGGGGTCGGCGAGAGCGAGGGCTTCGCCTGCGGCGACTGGTACGCCATGGACGAGGCCCGCCGGGGCGTCGCCGACCCCGAGAACGTCACCGACACCGACCTCGCCGCTCTGGAGGACACCGCCAGGGACTACGCGGACAGCTGCGCGGAAACGGTGGGGGAGGAGTTCCTCGCCAACATGGGCACCGTCAACGTGGTCCGCGACCTCGACCTGGTCCGCGAGGCCCTGGGCGATGAACAGCTCACCTACGCCGGCTTCTCGTACGGCACCCATATCGGCGCCCTGTACGCGGAGATGTTCCCCGAGGACACCCGGGCCCTGGTCCTGGACGGCGCGGTGGAGACCGAACGCCCCAACGTCGAGATCGCCGCGGAGCAGGCCGACGCCTTCCAGGGCACTTGGGACCAGTTCGTCGCCGGTTGCGTACGGCGCGGTGACTGCCTCTTCAGCGGCGAGGACGAGGCGGACGCCGAGATGGGCGGGCTCCTGGATCGGCTCGACGACGACCCGCCCGAAGCCCGGGGCATGCCGGTGGACGGGTCCGCCCTGTTGGGGATGGTCAGCATGGAGCTCTACTACGAGGCGGCCTGGGACGAACTGGCCGACACCCTCGCCGCCTTGGACGAGGACCCGGAGGGTGCGGGGCCCCAGCTGGACCGCCTCTACGACAACACCTTCGGCCAGTACGAGGAACGCGACGCGGACGAGGGCGAGCGGGACCCCGTTCCGGGCTCCGGGGAGTTGGACTCCGAGGCCGCCCTCACCGCCGTGAACTGTGCGGACCGCTCCGACCCGACCGACCCCGAGGTGTACCGGGACACGGCCGAGCGGGTCGCCGGGGAAGCGCCGTTCTTCGGTCCTGACCTGGTGTGGGAACAGCTGCCCTGCGCCTACTGGGCCGATACCGAGGAGGCACCGACCGGGTTCACCGCCCCCGACGCGCCGCCGATCCTCGTTGTGGGCACGGTCGGTGACCCGGCCACCCCCTACGCGTGGGCCGAGGAGCTCAGCGACCAGCTGGCGACCGCGGCCCTGCTCACCTATGAGGGTTCGGGGCACACGGTCTACGGCTACGGCAATCCCTGCATCGACGAGGCGGTTGACGCCTACCTCCTGGACGGGGACGTCCCGGAGACCGGGTACTCCTGCCCGCCGTGGTGACACCCCTGGGAGGCCCCGGCTGGTAAAGACCGGCTGGTAAAGAGCAGAGGAACGCACTGTTTACCCGTGCGCCGGAATGTGCACCACAGTCACACGCATGATCACTCAGAGTATTGAAGCCTCGGTGTTTCCTTGCTGTGAAGGAGGGTGTGCGGGTGCGCTGCACGGGCGGACGGGCTCTCGCTGCCGCGGTTCTGACGGCGGTCATGGTCGCGACCACGGGGCTGGCCCCGGCCGACCGGAAGGACGGAGAACTGCCCTTCTACGGACAGGAGATCGAGTGGGAACCCTGCTTCACCGCGGAGGAGCTCGCTGAGGCCGATCCCACCGAGGGCGATCCCGACTGGACGTCCCGGCTGGAGTGCGGAACCCTCACCGTGCCCGTGAACCATGGAGACACCGACGGGGAGACCATCGACCTGGCCGTCATCCGGCACCCGGCCCAGGGTCCCGCCGAGGCTCGCCAGGGCTCCTTGGTGTTCAACTTCGGCGGCCCCGGAGGTCCGGGCGTCGAACCGATGCGCTCCGGTCCGCTGGCCGTCGGCAAGGAGGTGCGCGACTCCTTCGACCTGGTCTCCTTCGACCCGCGCGGCGTGGGAAGGAGCGAGGGGTTCATCTGTCCCGGCTGGCGGTCCATGGAAAGGCCGCTGGCGGACGTCCGAGGCGTCGAGCCGGCGGACGTCACCGACGCCCAGCTGCGCGCCCTGGCGGAGGGCGCCCGCGACCACGCCCGCAGCTGTGTGGAGGAGGCGGGGGAGGAGTTCCTCGCCAACATGGGCACCGTCAACGTGGTCCGCGACCTCGACCTGCTCCGCGATGGGCTGGGGGACGGCGAGCTCAGCTACGTCGGATTCTCGTACGGCACCTACATCGGGACCCTGTACGCGGAGATGTTCGCCGACCGCACCCGGGCCATGGTCCTCGACGGGGCCGTCCAAGTCGAGCGGGACGCCATCGCCGACGGGGTGGAACAGGCCGAGGGGGCCCAGACGGCCTGGGAGGTTTTCGTCGGCTACTGCCTGGACGGGGCTCCCGAATGCCCGTTCACCAGCGCCGACGCGGCCACCGCCGAAATGGAGGAGATCCTGGCCGCCCTCGACGCGGACCCGCTCGCCATCGCGGGGCAGAAGGTCGACCGGGACGCGCTGCTCAGTCTGCTCCGGCGGTCGCTGCAGGGCGAACAGAACTGGCCGAACGACGCCCGCTTGCTTGCCCGGATGGCCGAAGGGGAGTCCGATGACGAGTTCGTCCAGAATTATCTGAAGGGTCCTCTCGCCAGGGAGGACGCACGCCCGGGAGCCGAGGAGTCCGCGTTCGCCGCCGTGCAGTGCGCCGACCACGCCAACCCCGACGAGCCCGGCGCCTACCGGGACGGTGCCCAGCGGGCCGCGGAAGGCTCCCCGCTCTTCGGCGGCGACGGGGTGTGGCCGTTCCTGCCCTGCGCCTACTGGCCCGACACCGAGATCGCCCCCACCGGGCTGACCGCCCCGATGGCGCCGCCGCTCCTGGTCGTGGGTACCCGCGGCGATCCGGCCACCCCGTACGCGTGGTCCGAGGAGCTGGCCGGTCAGCTCACCTCCGCGACCCTGTTCACCTACGAGGGCGGCGGCCACACCGCGTACGCGGGCGGGCGCTCCTGCGTCGACGGCGTGGTGGACGCCTACCTGCTGCGCGGTGAGATCCCTGCGGAGGATGCTTCCTGCCCCAGCGAACTCTGAGCCGCCGCGTCCAGCTTCCAGCTCCCTCGCCAGGGTGAGCACACTCCCTCCCAAGGGGGAAGCGGCGCCGTTCCGGACCGGGAAGACTCGGAGGCGAGCGGAGACAACGGGGGAGAGGACCAGCGATGAGCCAGAGTGAACGGGACGCCACGGGGGACGGCCCGGTAGGCGGTCTCACGGGGACACCACCCGGTTGGCTCGCCCGGTCCGCGGCCGCGGCGGGGCTACTCCTCGGGGCCGGACACCTGGGGGTCACCGGCGGGTTCGTGGTCACGGGGCTACAGGACCCCTCCTCAGGCTTCCTGGCCTGGGTGTTCGTGCCGGTGGCCATCGCACTGGCCTTCGCGGCCGCGGCAGTGGAGCTCGGGCGTTCCGGGGCGGGACGGCGCCCTGGGATGCTGTGGGCCTGCGGGACGGCGGCGGTCCTCATGCTTGCGCTCACCCTCGTCGGGTTCGCGTCGCTGGTCTTCGGCGCGAGCCCGGCGTCCCTCTTCCTCGGGCCCGGACCCTATGCTCTGCCCGGCGCGGTGCTGTTCACGGCACTCACGGTCAGTGCCCTGCGGATGCGGGACCGAACGCCTCCTCCGGCGGATCCAGCCGCGCCGTCTCCCGGTAGCGCCCCGGGGAGCGGTCGAACTCGCGCTTGAACGCGTTGGCGAAAGCGAACTGCGAGGTGTACCCGACCCGCGTGGCGATCGCGCTCAGCGGGGCGTCCGTCTCGCGCAGAAGCCGCGCTGCGGTGGTCATCCGCCACCAGGTCACATAGGCCAGCGGCGGCAGTCCCACCAACGCGCTGAACCGCCGGGAGAAGGCGGCCCGGGACAGTCCGGCCCGATCCGCCAGCAGCGCCACCGTCCACGGGTGGGCCGGATCGTGGTGCACGGCCTGGATCGCCGCGTACACCGCCGGGTCGCGCATGGCGCCCGCGAAACCGCAACCCGCACCCTCGTCCTCGCCCGTGGAACGCGCCTCTTCCAGGAAAGTGCGCAGGATGTAGACGAGCAGCATGTCCAGCAGGTGCGGGACCAGCGTGTCGCTGCCGGGGCGGGTCGTTCCCAGTTCGCGGCCGAGCAGTCCGACCGCCAGCGGCAGCTCCGACTTCTGCCCCACCCGAGCGGGCAGGTGCACCACGGAGGGGAGCCCGGTGAGCAGGGGATGCGGTCGGGTGGAGCCCACGTGGTAGAAGCCGCCCACCGTGACACAGGCCGGTTCCCCCGACCCCACGTTCCCGGCGGCGGTCGCGCCGAACCGTTGGAAGGGCGGCGCGAACCCGTCCGAACTCTTCAGGTTCGGTACCGGCTCACCCGCTTCGGGCCGCAGGAGATCGCCCCGCTCCCGTAGGAAGTCGACACAGTTCAGGTCGAGAGGCGCAACATTGGGGTCGCTGGCGAGGGCGTGTGTGCGGCCACGAGGCAGGAAGAGCACGTCACCTGCGCCCAGCTGGACCGGAGCCCGGTCGTCCAGCAGCAGCCAGCACGAACCCTGCAGCACCACCTGGAACCCGGCTCCGCTCGATGCACCAGCCGCATCCGAGAATCGCATGCCCCAGGGCGCGTACCACTCGACCCGGGCCGAGCGGGGCTGACCGGTGCGCAGGGTCGAGACGACGTCACTGAGAACATCCATACCGCCACAGTATCCAAGATCACCCGATTGATGGACTTCCGCGTATACAGCAGAGCCAATGACGCATAGGAAATCTCGCCAAAGATTCGTACGGTCATCCTTGTACCTACGTCACAAGGGGGAGGAACCATGACCGAGTCCCGTATCGGAACCAGCACCGCCCGCAGCACACCGGCCTCCCGGCGGCCGCGCCTGGCCGCGGTGGCCGCCGCCACGGCCGCCAATATCGTCCTCGCCCTCCTCGCACCACTGTTCGGCGCGGATCTGGAGGTCGCACCGCCCGGCCAGGACCCGATGCCCCTGTCGTTCGCCGACTTCGCACTCTTCAGCGCCGCGTTCGGCCTGGTCGGCTGGGGCGCACTGGCCGTGGCCGAACGCCTCTTCGGCGCCGGTCGCGGGCGCCTGGTGTGGACCGCCGCGGCGGTCCTCTTCACGCTGGTGTCCTTCGTGCCGTCCCTGAACGCCGGGGCAACGCCCGCGACCGCCGCCGTGCTCGTGTTCTCGCACGTCGTGGTCGCCGCGATCGTCATCCCCGTGTTCTGGCGCAGCTCCCGGGTCGCCTGAGCCCGGAGCCGTGCGCGTATACTCCGGGCATGGCCGACACACACGCAGTGGAGCGGGCCCCCTTCAGGGCCGCCCCAGGGCTGTGCCGGTCTCCTACAGCCGCGACGGCCCCCGCGACCGGACCCTCCAAGGTCACCTGGTCGACCTCCACCCTGCGCGAAGCGCCCGAGACCGGCCTTCGCGCCCTGCACGGCCACGGTTAGCGACCTCACTTCCGACGCTCCGGGCCCAGGCGCCCCCGTCCGCGTCACACCGTTGTTTCTCCGGCTCCACCCCATGTCCCCACATTCCGGCGGCCCGCGGCACCCCGCGGCCGTACCACCGGTGCCGGTCGTGTTCCACGTCCGCGCCACCTTCGAAGGGACACCCCCTGAAACTGAGCTCGCTGCTCAACGGCCATGACCACCGGGTACTCCGCGGCACCCCCGACATCCCCGTCTCTGCGGCGCCCTGCGTCGACCTCGACCGGGTAGCCCCGGGATCCCTCTACCTCGCCCTTCCCGGACACCGCGCGGGCGGCCTCGACGGTCTGGCCACCGCGTTCTCCCGCGGTGCCGTCGCCGCCGTCGTCGAGGAACCCCTGCCCGAAGGCGCACCGGCCGTGCCACCCGGTGCCTGCGTGGTGCGGGTGGAGGACGCCCGGATCGCGGCTGCCCTCCTCTCCGCCCGCCACCACGACGAGCCCGGAAGCTCGATGGACGTGGTCGCGGTCACCGGCACCAACGGCAAGACCTCGGTGTCGTCCATGTACGAATCCCTGCTAAGGATCGCCAACGGCGCGCGGATCGGGGTCATCGGTACCTCCGGCGCCCGGACCGGCGGCGACCAGATCCCCATGCCCAGGACGCTGCTGAGCACGCCCGAAGCCCCGGACCTGCAGTACCTGCTGGCCCGCATGCGCAGTCGGGGAACCCTCAGCGTCGTACTGGAGGCGACCTCCATGGGTCTGCTCGAACACCGTGTCGACGGCGCCCACATCGATGTCGGCGTCTTCACCAACCTCACCCAGGACCACCTGGACGACCACGGCACGATGGAGTACTACCGGGAGGCCAAACTGCGTTTGTTCCGGGGTATGTGCGGCCGCGCCGTGGTGAACGCGGACGACCCCGTGGGCGCCGCGATCCCGGAGATGATGCCCGGAGCCGTGACCACGTACTCCGTCGAGCGCCCGGCCGACTACCGAGCAACCGACTTGGCCGTCGACGCCTCGGGCACCCGGTTCGTCCTGCACCACGACGGCCGCAAGTACCCGGCGGCGATCCCCATGCCGGGGCGCTTCTCGGTGTCCAACGCGCTCGCCGCGCTGGCCGCCTGCCATGTGCAGGGGCACCACCTGGAGGGCCTGGTAGCGGCCCTGGAACGCATGCCGCAGATCCCGGGCCGCTTCGAGCACTTCGCCGCTCCGCGCGGGGTCTCGGTGATCGTGGACTACGCCCACTCACCGGACTCGCTCGACCAGGTCCTGAGTACGGTGCGCGGATTCGCCCCCGGCCGGGTGTACACGGTCTTCGGCTGCGGGGGTGACCGCGACACCACCAAGCGCGCCCGGATGGGCGAGATCGCCGGTACCCACTCGGACCGCTGCGTGCTCACCTCCGACAACCCCCGTCACGAGGACCCGGAAGCGATCATGGACCAGGTCGCCCCGGGTATCGAGGCCACCGGAACCCCCTTCTCCCGGATCGGTGACCGGCGTGCCGCCATCGACCGGGCCCTCTCAGTGGCCCGTTCCGGCGACACCGTGGTCATCGCGGGCAAGGGCAGCGAGCCGTACCAGATCGTCGGCGACGAGATGCTGCCCTTCGACGACATGACCACCGTGCGCGCACTGACTACCGGTCACTGACCGCCCCCTCCGGCGGTCTTCTCGAAACGGGAGGGGAACGGGAAACGGGACTGCAGGAAGTCGTGGATCATGAGGTTCACCGCCTCCTGGGCCTCGGGTGGGGTGTCGAAGTCGTTGAGGCAGAAGAAGTCCACCTCGTCCGAGGCCTCCAAACCCGCCAGCCGGTCGGCGGCGTCGGCGGCCGCGATGTCCACGTAGCGCAGGTTGTACTCGCCGGGAACGGCTCGTCCGGTGAACAGCGCGTAGTGGTGGTGCATGGTGGCCGCGAAACCCACATCGTCCAGGGAACGGAACCGGGACCGGGTCGTCTGCTCCACTTCCTCGCGGTACCGCTCCTCCAGTTCCTGCGCCACCTGGCGGATCTGCGGGTGGGGCGTGTGCTTGAACTTGTGCGTGATGTGGCGGCCGAAGGCCTCGAGGAACAGGGCGCGCACGTTCTTTCCCGCTGAGTTGGGTGCGGGCTCGCCCTCCACCGGCTTCCCGGTCCCGAACTGGTACGGGGAGAAGGGCACCCGCGCGATGCCGTTGGCGTGGAAGAAGTGGGATGCCTCGACGGGGCGGGCAAGGAACACGTCGTCGTTGAAGTACAGGTAGCGGTCGGTCAGCTCGGGGATGTGGTGCAGCCGGGCACCGATGGCGTGCGAGTTGAAGGTCGGCAGGGCCTCGGGGTCGAAGATCTCGCGGTGGTCCACCACGCTGATCCCCGGCGCGTCGGTGTCCAACCAGGCGGGGACCTGGTCATCGGTGACCAGGTGGACGTGGCGCACGAACGGTGCGAACGTCTCCAGGGACCGCAGGGAGTAGCGCAGCTCTTCGCGGTCGGTGAAGCGTGAGGCGTTGCCGGCCAGCGGGTTCGTCTGAGGGGTCTGGCCCTTGTGGCGGGCACGCTTGGCCGCGTGCTCGGGGTCGTCGCCGTCCACCCACGTGTAGACCACGTCGACGGGGAAGTCCACGTCCTCGGCGAGCTTCCAGGTGAAGGGCTCGTACGTGGGGTGTCGACGCTCGTTCACCGTCAGGGTGGCGGGCTTGCGCTCCTCGCGGGGCAGCACGTCGGCCACCTTGTTGCGGGTGGGCGCCACCAGGGAATCGGCCAGGACGGCGGGCGGCGTCTGGGTGCGCAGCTTCTTCAGGATCTCGGCCGAGTCCTCGCGCTCCAGGATGGCGGCGCCGTCCCGCCAGAACTGCACGTCGCAGCCGTACTCGAGGCTGGCCAGCACCCGTCCCCCGGGGGAGAGCAGCGGTTCGGCGAACCGGATGATCAGCCCCGACTTGATGGACTCGTCCAGCGCGCCGTCCGCGTAGGCGGAGCGGGCGGTGACGACACCGCCGGGGCCGGGCTTGACCGCGTGCAGCGCGCTCTGTGCGTAGAGCTCGCGCATGGCGTCCAGGAACTTCTTGCGCTCAGTGCGGTGGACGCCGACCACGTGGCGGAGCGGGGAGCGGCCGCGGACGAGGAAGTAGTCGACCCCGGCGTGTTCCAGCGCGGCGGTGACCAGTTCGAGGTTGTGCGCGCTGGCGCCGGCGGCGGTGAAGCGCTCAACGGTCCGGCCCAGGGTCTCGGCGCCGTCCAGGGCGCAGGCGCGCACGGCCGGGTCGCTCTCCATGACCGACGTACGCCGTCGGGCGATCTTCTCCTGTCGACGCGCCTCAGCGGCCCGGTCGGCGGCCTCTTGGCGTTCGGCTGCCAGCCGTGCCTGGGTCGAGGGGGGAAGGAGCTTTTCGCCAGCTCGTTTGACTCGTGAGGCCAGGGGCACGGGCGGGGGCCTTTCTGCATGGCTGGACGGGTGCGTGGCGCCACCGGAACCCTGGACGCTGGTCGCGGGACACCACTGACGTGACGGGTGATCCTAAGTCCAAGTTGGCACGATTTGGCGTAACGAGACTGTTTTGTCGCCTACGTTCGGTCATGATGCCCTGGCCGAATGTGCCATGGGCGTATGTGCCGAGGGCCCCGTCTATTCCACAGCGGCCGGAATCGGACACCAAGGCAATCCGGGTGCGTGTCGGCGCACCGGTGCCGTATCTATCACGTAGCAGGTCGATAGGGGTGTCTCCGCCTCGTAGCGCGGAGTGTCGTGCCGGAGTCCTCTCGGCGGACCTCGGCGGTGACTCGTTGCCGCGCGGCCCCCACATCCCCGGTGGAGCCGACTGGTGCGACTGGGGCGATGGCGAGACCGGATGCCACCACTAGTCCAGGACCCATGACAAAGGGGCCGCGCGGTGCGGCCCCTCGTCGTATTCAGGCTAGAAGTGGAATGCTCCGGCGCGGACGCCGTTGGTGAAGGCTTCCCACTCCTGACGGGTGTAGACGATGTGGGTGCCTTCGGGATGCTGGCTGTGGCGTACGGCGACCCGCCCGGAACCGTCACCCAGCACACCGGCTTCCACGCAGGTCGGGCCACCGTTGTCGCTGTAGGTGCTGATGTGCCAGTCGACGGTGGCGCGTTCCTGTTCGGACAGCTGCTGGAACGTCGGCTCGGGGGTCACGAAGGCTCCTCGTTGAGGGCCGAGATGCGCTCGGCGGATTCGTCTGATTTTAGGGATTTCTCCCACAAACGATCGTACCGCTGGGCCGCGGGGGCCGATTCTTCCTGTTCCAGGTAGACGGCGCCGTTGGGGGTCTCGGCGTACACCACGTCCGGGTAGGGGTCATCCATCACGAAGTACTTGAACGCACCCTCGGGACTCTCGTGTGCCCCAGCGGAGAACGGGAGTACGCGCAGCTGGATGTGGGGGCGCTGAGACAGCTCCAGCAGGTGGCTGAGCTGTGCACGCATCACTCCGGTGGAACCCACGCGACGGAGGAGTACCGATTCGTCCAGGATCACCCGCATGGTCGGAGGGCTTTCCCGGTTCAGGATCTCCGCTTGGCGCTGGAGCCGAACCTCCAGGCCCTTCTCGATCTGCTCTTCGGGTTTGTCGAATCCGCCAGCGCGCATCGCGGACTCGGCGTAGCGTTTGGTCTGGAAGAGCCCAGGTAGGAGCGTGGTGTCGAACAAGCGGTGTTCGGCGGCCTGGGCCTCCAGCCAGATGAAGTCCACGAACTCGGTGAACTCGTCCGGGTAGCCGTCCCACCAGCCGGTCTGCCAGACACTCTCGCTCAGCCGCATCAGATTCTCGCGATGGCGGGGGTCGTTCACCCCGAAGAGGTCGAGCATGGCCATCATGTCCGGTCGGCGCACAGGGTAGATGCCGTTCTCGAAGCGGCTGACGGTTCCCATGTTGCGCTGGAGGAACTCGCCTACCTCTTCGACGCTCATCCCGGCGGTCTCGCGAAGTTCGCGGAGACGGCGGCCCAGCCAGCGGCTCCGCAGCGTGGCGGTCTTCGCCTTCGCCATCCCGCAACTCCTCTCATCTCACAAGCTGCACTGTCATTGATGAAATACAAGCTTGTTAATCTTTAAAACATGTACCAGCCTAGCAGAAGGTGAGATGGCCATCACAGAGAGGGTGGCAGTCGCCCCGACACAAAAGGGGCCCGGACGGCGAGCTTGGAACCGAACCGTCCGGGCCTGATGAGCCACAGATTGAGGATGCCCATGCAGGACGACCACACCCGTTACTCGGACTCTGTCTATCAGAACGCCGACAAGCCCGCCCACCCCCGCGCGTTCTACGTGGATGTCTGGGACGAGGACACCGACACCATGGAGCACGCCTACTACGGCGTGACCGCCCCTGACGGCCGGGGCGGGATCGCCCGCTCCATCGACGGCGGCTCATGCCACAGCATCCGCGACGCCGAGTCCTTCGCGGACCGCCGCTGCGGCGCGCTCGTCTGGCTCTGACCGAAACCCCCGCCGTACCCCGGCGAACCCTCTCCTCGAACACGACAGCGCCCCGGCCGGAGAGCTCAAGTGCTCCCGGCCGGGGCGCCTTCGGTCCTGGGGCTACAGCTTCGAGGCCGCGGCCTCGTCCACCCAGAACACCGTCTTCTCCCGGCCGCGCGCACCGGCCACCGGGGCCTCGTCCACGCTGCCGCCGGCCACACCCAGGCGCACGGCTTCGGCCTTGGACTCACCCGAGGCCAGCACCCACACCTGCTCGGCGCTCTGGATCGACGGCAGCGCCAGGCTGATCCTCGTCGGCGGCGGCTTGGGGGAGTCGTGCACCGCGATCGCCGCCGCCTCGTCCTCGTGTACTCCCGGCAGCCCCGGGAACAGCGACGCCACGTGGGCGTCCGGGCCGAGACCCAGCAGGCACACGTCGAACTCCGGCACAGGGCCCTTGCCCCGCGCGACCACGGAGAGCGCCTGCGAGTAGTTGGTCGCCGCCCGCTCCACCTCACTGTGGTCGGTACCGTCCGAGGACGGCATCGGGTGCACCTGGTGCGCCGGGATGTCGATGTCGTCGATCAGCGCCTCGCAGGCCTGCGTCTCGTTGCGCTCGGGGTCGCCCTCGGGCAGGAAGCGCTCGTCGCCCCACCACAGGTGGACGTGCGACCACTTCATACCGCTGCCCTTGGCCTCGTCCCGCAAGGCGGCCAGTGTCTGGATACCGACACCGCCACCGGTCAGGACCAGGTGGAACTCGCGATCGGCCGCCTCGGCGCTCACGATCAGCTTCGCCAACCGCGATGCCGCGCTCTGTGCGAGCTGCTTCGCGTCGGTGGTGCGGACGATCTCCGGTTCGCTCATCCTCATGCTCCGCTTCCAGCGAGCAGCGGCCCCAGATGGCGGGCCGCTCTCGCGTAGGTCTCGTCGGCGTCCAGGCGGCGCAGCTCCTCGGCGAGTGCCAGAGCGGCGCCGCGCCGGGCCAGCGCCACCGTCTGGTCCGGCTGCCCGGTCCTCGACAGTGTGGCCACCCGGCCGTCCACCCGGGAGATCGTCACATCCCCCTGGTCGGTGGTCAGCCGCACCTCGGTCAGGCCGGGGCCGTCCGAGGTGCCGCGTTCCACCGGCACCTCCAGACGCTCCGACAGCCACGCCGCCAACAGCTCGGCGCTCGGGTAGTCCGGCTCGGCCGTCACCTTGGCCGAGGTCACCCAGCCGCTCGGCTGGTCCATGGCGCTGGCCAGCAGCGAACGCCACGGGGTGAGCCGTGTCCAGGTCAGGTCCGTATCACCCGGACGGTAGTGGGCTACCCGCTCGACCAGGTCGCGTACCGGATCCGGGGCGCGCAAAGCGTCGGTGATCCGCCGCTGGGCCAAGCGGCCCACCGGATCGGAGGACGGGTCCGCGGGACCCCGGCCAGGCCACCACACCACCACGGGCGCGTCCGGGACCAGCAGCGGCGTCACCACCGAGTCGGGGTGCTCGCCCAGCGGCCCGTACAGGCGCAGCAGCACGGCCTCGCCCGGCCCCGAGGTTCCGGGGCGGCGGATCTCCGCGTCGATGGCCGGTTCGGCCTCCGGGTCGCGGCGGATCAGCGCCACCACCCTGGAAGGGTGCTCGCGGCCCGCCTCGGTGGCGGCGCGGACGGCGTCGTAGTGGTCGGCCTCGTCGGTGACGATGACCAGGGTGAGCACCATGTTCATGGCGCCCCCGCCGACACTGAGCCGCTCGGCCATGAGCGTCTCAGTGATCTGCGAGGTCGTGGTGCGCGGCAGGTAGAGCGTCATCTATTCCTCCCCGCGGGGACTCCGGCGGTCACGGGCGGCGCCACTGGCGGCCGTCCCTTGCGAGTAGCTCGTGGGCGGACTCCGGGCCCCAGGTGCCCGAACCGTACTGTTCGGGCTGGCCGGCCTTGGCCCAGTACTCCTCGACCGGGTCCAGGATCCGCCAGGACAGTTCGACCTCCTCCTGGCGCGGGAAGAGCGGCGGGTCGCCGATCAGCACGTCCAGGATGAGCCGCTCGTAGGCCTCGGGGCTGGCCTCGGTGAAGGACTGCCCGTACGTGAAGTCCATGCTCACGTCGCGCACCTCCATGGAGGCGCCCGGCACCTTGGACCCGAACCTGAGGGTGACCCCCTCGTCGGGCTGGATGCGCAGCACCAGGGCGTTCTGCCCCAGCTCGCTGATGTCGGAGCGGGCGAACATCTGCTGCGGCGCGGCCTGGAACACCAGCGCCACCTCGGTCACCCGGCGGCCCAGCCGCTTGCCGGTGCGCAGGTAGAACGGCACACCCGACCAGCGCCGGGTGCCCACGTCCAGCCGCAGGGCGGCGTAGGTCTCGGTCGCCGAGTCGGCCGGGATGCCGTCCTCTTCCAGATACCCGGCGACGGCCGCGCCGCCCTGCCACCCGGCCGCGTACTGGCCGCGCGCGGTGCCCTTGGCCAGGTCGTCGGGGAGCGTCACCGCCGAAAGGACCTTCTCCTTCTCGGCGCGGATCGCGTCGGCGCTGTAGGAGACGGGCTCCTCCATGGCGACGAGCGCGAGCAGCTGCAAGAGGTGGTTCTGGATGACGTCGCGGGCCGCGCCGATGCCGTCGTAGTAGCCCGCGCGGCCGCCCACACCGATGTCCTCGGCCATGGTGATCTGCACGTGGTCCACGTAGCTGCGGTTCCACAGCGGTTCGAACAGCGTGTTGGCGAAGCGCAGCGCCAGGATGTTCTGGACCGTCTCCTTGCCGAGGTAGTGGTCGATGCGGAACACCGACGACGGCGGGAACACGTCGTCCACCACCGCGTTGAGATCCCGGGCGCTCTCCAGGTCGTGCCCGAACGGCTTCTCGATCACCACCCGGCGCCAGGGAGTAGTCCCCCCCGGCCCTTCTCCCTCTTCCGGCTGCGCCAGGCCGCAGCGCTTCAGCTGGGTGACCACGGTCGGGAACAGTTTGGGCGGCAGCGACAGGTAGAACGCGTAGTTGCCACCGGTGCCGCGGTCGGCGTCCAGTTCGCGCACGGTCCGGGCCAGCTCGTCGAAGGCCGCGTCGTCGTCCAGGTCGCCCTGCACGAACCGCACACCCTCGCTCAGCTGCTTCCACACGTCCTCGCGGAACGGGGTGCGCGCGTACTTGCGCACCGCCTCGTGGGCTTCGGCCGCGAAGTCCTGGTCCTCCCAGTCACGGCGCGCGAACCCGACCAGGCCGAAGCCGGGCGGCAGCATGCCCCGGTTGGCGAGGTCGTATATGGCGGGCAGGAGCTTCTTGCGGGCCAGGTCACCCGTGACACCGAACAGCACCAGCACGCTGGGCCCGGCGATACGGGGAAGCCTTCGGTCCAGGGCGTTGCGGAGCGGGTTGGGTACCGCTCCCGGCATCACCGGTTCTTTCACTGGTTTCCGCGCTTCCTGTCGAGAGTGGCCGGTGGTTCGGTGGCTGGTAGTACCCGCGTCCGCGCGGCTCACGCGCGGACGCGGGTCAGTACTCGAGAACGGGCTTCCGGCTCAGGAGAGTTCGTCGAGCTTCATGGTGAGCTGGCCGAGCAGGCTCTCCCAGGAGTCGACGAACTTGACCACGCCGTCCTCCTCCAGGTGGCGCGTCACGTCGTCCAGGTCCACGCCGACCTCGCCCAGGGCGTCCAGGTCGGCCTGGGCCGCGACGTACTTGGTGCGCACCGTGTCCCCGGTGACCTCGCCGTGGTCGGCGGTGGCGTCCAGGGTGGCCTGCGGCATGGTGTTGACGGTGCCCGGGGCGACCAGCTCGGTGACGTAGCGCGTGTCCGAGTAGGCCGGGTCCTTCACGCCGGTGGAGGCCCACAGCGGGCGCTGCGGGGTGGCGCCCTCCGCGGCCAGGGCCTTCCAGCGCTCGGTGGAGAACACCTCCTCGTAGTCCCGGTAGGCCAGGCGCGCGTTGGCGATGGCTGCGCGGCCGAGCAGCTCCTCTGCGCGGGGGCTGCCGACCGCCTTCAGCCGCTTGTCCGTCTCGGCGTCCACGCGGCTGACGAAGAACGATGCCACGGACTGGATGCGGGACAGGTCGTGGCCGTTCTGCCGGGCCAGCTCCAGCCCGGCCTGGAAGGCCTCCATGACCTCGCGGTAGCGCTCCAGCGAGAAGATCAGGGTGACGTTGACGCTGATGCCGTCCCCGAGCACCTTCGTGATCGCGGGCAGGCCCTCGACCGTCGCCGGGATCTTGATCATCAGGTTGGGCCGGTCGACCAGCCACCACAGCGACCGCGCCTCGGCGACGGTGCGCTCGGTCTCCCGGGCCAGCCGCGGGTCGACCTCGAGGGAGACCCGCCCGTCCACGCGGTCGGTGGATTCGTACACCGGGCGCAGGCTGTCCGCGGCCCAGCGGATGTCGTAGGCGGTCAGCAGCCGGACCGCCTCGCCCACCGAGACCCCGCGCACACCGAGCTCGTGGATCTGGAGGTCGTAGGCGTCGCCCTCGGCGAGCGCCTTGTCGAAGATCGACGGGTTCGAGGTGACACCGGTGACGTGGTGCGTCGACATCAGTTCGGCCAAGTTGCCGGTGCGCAGCCGGTCGCGGCTGATGTCGTCCAGCCAGACGGACTGACCTGCCTCGGACAGGTCCTTCAGGGCGGTGCTCATGTGGTTCTCACGCCTTCCTCGCAGGGCTTCACAGCCCTTGTCGCACACACGGGACGCGGGCCCGCCGGGGGTCGTCCCGGCGGGCCCGAGCCGTCAGCTTCCGGCCTTGGCCCGGCTGTCGCGGACCGCCGCGACGACGGCCTCGGAGGTGATGCCGAACTTCTCGTAGAGGGTCTGGTAGGGCGCGGAGGCACCGAAGTGCTCCAGGCTCACCGAGACGCCGGCGTCACCGACGTAGGAGCGCCAGCCCATGGCGATACCGGCCTCGACCGACACCCGGGTGCGGACGGAGGGCGGCAGCACCTGCTCGCGGTACTCCTCGCTCTGCGCGTCGAACCACTCGACACACGGCATGGAGACCACGCGGGTGCGCGTACCGCCCTGCTCCAGCTCGGTTCGGGCCTCCAGGGCGAGCTGCACCTCGCTGCCGGTGGCGATGATGATCGCTTCGGGGGTGCCGCCGGTGGCCTCGGCCAGCACGTAACCGCCCTGCGCGGCGCCCTCGGCCGCGGCGTACTCCTCGCGGTCCAGGACCGGCACGTTCTGGCGGGTGAGCGCCAGCGCGGAGGGGCCGTCGGCGTTCTCCACGGCCTTGCGCCAGACCACGACGGTCTCGTTGGCGTCGGCCGGACGGATCACGTCCAGGCCGGGGATGGCGCGCAGCGCCCACAGGTGCTCGATCGGCTGGTGGGTCGGGCCGTCCTCGCCCAGGCCGATGGAGTCGTGCGTCCACACGTAGGTGACGGGCAGCTTCATCAGCGACGCGAGCCGCACGGCCGGGCGCATGTAGTCGCTGAACACCAGGAACGTGCCGCCGTAGGGGCGGGTGGGGCCGTGCAGCGCGATGCCGTTGAGGATCGAGCCCATGCCGTGCTCGCGGACGCCGAAGTGCAGCACGCGCCCGTACGGGTTGCCCGGGAACATGCTGCTGGCGCGGTCGAACGGCAGGAAGGAGGGCTCGCCCTTGGGCGTGGTGTTGTTGGACCCGGCGAGGTCGGCGGAACCGCCCCACAGCTCCGGCAGGACCGGGGCGACGGCGCTGAGCACCTCACCGCTGGCCTTGCGGGTGGCCATGCCCTTCTCGCTGGCCTCGAAGGACGGCAGGGACTTCTCCCAGCCCTCGGGCAGCTTGCCCGACTGCAGGCGGTCGAAGAGCTCGCCTTGCTCACCGGCGCCCTTGCGCCAGGCGTGCAGGGCCTCGTCCCAGGCGGCGTGCTCCTCGCGGCCCCGGTCGAGTGCCTTGCGGGTGTGCTCGATCACGGCGTCCTCGACGCCGAAGGGCTCGTCGGGCAGGCCGAGGATCTCCTTGGTGGCCGAGATCTCCTCGGCGCCGATCGCCGCGCCGTGGATGGCGCCGGTGTTCTGCTTGTTGGGCGCGGGCCAGCCGATGACGGTGCGCAGGCGGATGAAGGTCGGGCGGCCGGTCTCGGCCTTGCCGCGCAGGATCGCCTGGTAGAGGGCGTCGACGTCCTCGACGTACTCTCCGGTGGCGGTCCAGTCGACCTCCTCGACGTGCCAGCCGTAGGCGGCGTAGCGCTTGACGACGTCCTCGCTGTGCGCGATGCGGGTGTCGTCCTCGATGGAGATCTGGTTGTCGTCCCAGAGCATGATGAGGTTGCCCAGGTCCTGAGTCCCGGCCAGGGCACTGGCCTCGTGGCTCACACCCTCCTGGACGTCGCCGTCGGAGCAGAAGGCGAAGACGTGGTGGTCGAAGGGGCTGGCGCCCGGACCGGCCTCGGGGTTGAACAGGCCGCGCTCGCGGCGGGCGGCCATGGCCATGCCGACGGCATTGCCGAGCCCCTGGCCCAGCGGGCCGGTCGTGGTCTCCACACCGGCGGTGTGGCCGACCTCGGGGTGGCCCGGGGTGAGGCTGTCCCACTGGCGCAGGGCCTTGAGCTCTTCGAGAGGGAGGTCGTAGCCGGCCAGGTAGAGCTGGATGTACAGCGTGAGGCTGGAGTGGCCGACCGACAGCACGAAACGGTCCCGGCCCACCCAGTCGGGCGCGGCGGGGTCGTGCCGCATGACCTTCTGGAAGAGGAGGTAGGCGGCGGGCGCGAGGCTCATCGCGGTGCCGGGGTGTCCGTTACCCGACTTCTCTACCGCGTCCATGGCCAGCGCCCGAACCGTGTTGACGGCGCGGAGGTCGAGGTCCGACCACTCCAGGTTTTTCGGGGTGTGGGCGTTCACGGACTTACGTCTCCTTCTCGGGCACCCGTGCACCCGGTTCCGGGGCGGGCGGTGGGTTGTGTGTGCAAGGTTGGCGCCGGGCACCCCGGTGGCGACTCGCCGGGTGGGCGGGCCACGGGGAGCGCTGGAGGGCGGGGTCGCCTTCGGCTGCGGACCGGGCACGGCCCCCGTGTCACTGAGGGGCCGGGCCGTGACGCTTGGGCCACAGCACTTGGGCCAGGCTTGCCGGAGCGCGGTTCCCATGGTGGGGGACCACGAACGGGGCCGAATGCGAGCCTATCGTCCGCGGCCGGGGATGTCGTTGCCCGACACCTCCCCTTACCGGCGGGTAGTGCGGCAGGTGTACGGGTTCGTTCCCTCTTCTTGGGCTCTCCTTGGGGCGCGTGGCACGTTGGAAGCACGGCGGGGCCTGTGCGAACCTTTTCCTGCATCCGCGGGCGCGGGCGGGTGTCAGGGCCGGAGGTCAGGGGGCCACCCGGGTCGGAGGTCATCCCTTCGCAGGGGGGTGGTCACCGGGTCGCGGAAGCAAGTACTACAGTATGTCGTTGACGGGGTTTCCGCTGATCCTGACGCTTTGTCGGTTCGATCGACCCCGCGTGGCGAGCAGTGTCGAAATCCCTAAGAGTTGTCGAGGTATCCGCGTGTCTGCAACCGAGCCGGCCCCCCAGGGGACACGAGAGCGTCCGGACGTGGGGACTCGGCACTGATGGCTCTCACCAACCGCGCCCACAGCGACCAGACCCCCGCGAACGCCCCTGAGGCCCCCCGCAAGGCCTCCGTGGGCGCCTACGTCCGCGCCTACGTCGCCCTGTCCAAGCCCCGCGTGATCGAGCTGCTGCTCATCACCACCATCCCGGTGATGTTCGTCGCCGCCGGGGGAGTGCCACCGCTGTGGATCGCGGTCGCCACCCTGGTCTTCGGAACCATGTCGGCCGCCAGCGCGAACGCGATGAACTGCTACATCGACCGCGACATCGACCGTGAGATGCGTCGCACCCGCCAGCGGCCGGGTGCGATGGACCTGGTCACCCCGCGCGGCGCCCTCGTGTACGGCCTGATCCTGGCGATCGGCTCGACCGTCGGCTTCCTCGCGTTCGTCAACGTGCTCTCGGCCGTGCTGTCGGTCTTCGCGATCGCGTTCTACATTTTCGTCTACACCATCCTGCTCAAGCGGCGCACCGCGCAGAACGTCGTGTGGGGCGGTATCGCCGGTTGCATGCCGGTCCTCATCGGCTGGGCGGCCGTGACCAACAGCCTCGACTGGGCGCCGTTCGTGCTCTTCCTGGTCGTGTTCTTCTGGACGCCGCCGCACACCTGGACGCTGGCCATGCGCTACCGCGAGGACTACGCGGCCGCCGGTGTGCCGATGCTGCCCGTGGTCGCCAGCGACCGCCGCGTCCTGCTCGAGTCGGTCCTGTACAGCTGGGCGACCGTGGTGGTCTCCCTCATCTTCTGGCCGGTCGCGGGAACCACCTGGTTCTACGGTGCGGTCGCCCTCATCCTGGGTGCCCTGCTGGTGTTCCAGGCGCACCGGCTGCTCAGCCGCTCGAAGGCGGGGGTGACCGGGGCCAAGCTGAAGACGATGGGCTTCTTCCACCTGTCCAACGCCTACCTGGCGCTGCTGTTCGCGGCGGTCACCATCGACCCGCTGATCGCGCGCCTGGTCGCCTAGGGCGGGGCCCCGAAACGCGCAAGGCGGCGCTCCCGGAGCAGGGAGCGCCGCCTTCGTCGTTCACGGGGGTGTGGCGGCCGACCCCGGTGTCAGCCGGCCGCGGAGCGGTGGCGGAAGGCCAGGACGGCCGCCCACACGGTGAGGGCCGTCAGGAGCAGCGCCAACGGCACGTGGAGCTGCAACGGGCCGTAGGTGCCGGTGGCGGCCTGGGGGAAACCCGTCACGAAGGCGCCGAGGCTCACGACGAGGAGGGTCAGCTCCGGTGACCGGGTTCCCGTGGTCCGGCCCCGGGACCGGAGCCACACCATGAGCGCCGCGAGGGCGAGCAGACCGGTGGCAGCGTGCACCGCGAAGGCCCCGCCGTAGTGCAGCGGCAGGAAGTCCATGTTGTACGTGATCAGCTGCCCGGCCGTGACGAACTCCCACAGGAGCGTCGCCAGGCTGGCCACGGCCCCGATACGCAGCAGCAGGCCCCAGAGTCCGGTGTCGTGCTGGGCGGTGAGTTTGTTCTGGTCCATGGTCGGCCTTCCCGAGTGGCGAACAGTGGGGTCCGATTCTGCCGTACTCGTGCCGTGCGAGAAGCAGGAAACCGGTGGGGCGCAGGGTAGCGGGTTCGGTGTTCGCCGCGCCTGCCCTCCCGGCGCCTCCGACGGGGCCGCCGACCCGCTACGATCTGTGCTCATGCCCCGTCTCGACAGCAAGGCCATCCTCCAGGGTCGCCGCTCCCGTTACTCGATGACCCTCATCCTGGGCACCACCGTCAGCGTGGTGTGCATGATCGGTATGTTCGTGTACCTGTGGCTGTTGGCGATGGCCGGGGGAGCGGCCGCCGGGATCGACGGTGGGACCGGCTTCGTCGTCAGCGTGGCCACCGCGATCATCCCGGTCACCATCCTCATCCCGCTGATCCTCATGCTCGACCGGCTCGAACCGGAACCCGGCTGGGTGCTGTTCTTCGCCTTCGCCTGGGGTGCGGGGGTGGCCGTCGTCGCGTCGTTCGTGCTCAACAGCTGGGGCATGGCCTACTTCGCGGTGCCGCTGTTCGGCGAGGGTGCGGCGGACTTCCTCACCACGTCGGTGGTGGCCCCCGTCGTGGAGGAGAGCGCCAAGGGTCTGGTCCTGCTCATCCTGCTGTGGAGGCGTCGGCACGAGATCGACACCTTCACCGACGGGGTGGTCTACGCGGGGATGGTGGCGACCGGCTTCGCCTTCACGGAGAACATCCTCTACTTCCTCAGCGCCTTCTTCGACGGCACGCTCGTCGCCACCTTCGCCCTCCGAGGGCTCATCGCCCCCTTCGGGCACCCGCTCTACACCGCGATGATCGGCCTCGGCGTGGCGTACGCGGCCATGCGTACCGGCGGGTTCCGTTTCCTGGCGCCGATCGCCGGGTGGGTGGCGGCCGTGCTGCTGCACGCCCTGTGGAACGGCTCGACCTTCTTCGGCTGGTCCGGACTGGGCCTGGCCTACCTGGTGCTGTTCGTGGTGCTCCTGGGCATCCTGGGGGTTGCCGCCCGCGACCGCCGAAGCCAGGTCGCGGCGATCGACCGCTACCTCCCGCCCTACATCTCCACGGGGCTGGTCACCCCGGCCGACCTCACCATGCTCAGCTCGATGGCGGGGCGGCGCCAGGCGAGGGAGTGGGCCGCTCGCAACGCCGGCCCGCGGGGCCGCAAGGCGATGAAGGAGTACCAGCTGGCTGCCACGGAGCTCGCCCTCCTGCACCAGAAGCTGGACGCCGGCCTGCCCCGTGAGGACTGGAAGGTCAGGCGGGACTCGTTCCTGGCACTGATGCACGTGGCCCGGGACACCTTCCTCGGGCGCCTACCGCAGCCGGTGACCCCGGGATGGGCGGAGAACCCGACGGACTCGGGCTTCATGCGCCGTGCCGACTTCGCGCACGTTATCTCTCAGGCGCAGGCTCAGCAGGACTACGTTCCGCGCCACGGCCAGCCTCCCCGCCGCTGAGGCTCCCGGCCTCGGGAACCAGCCGGGTGGTGGAGAAGTACAGGCGGGCGACGGCGACCCAGGTGAGCCCGGAACCGAGCACGTGCAGCACCACGAGCGTCTCGGGCAGTTCCATCGCGTACTGGGTGTAGCCCAGAACGCCCTGCAGGATGACCAGGACGAGCAGGAGAGCACTGCTCAAGCGGACCGGACGGGCCGCCCCGGTGCGGAACGCGATCGCCACGGCCGTGATGCTCCCCACCAGGGTGAGCCAGGCCAGCACGGCGTGTACCTGGGTGACCGAGGGCAGGTCCAGGTTCCAGCGCGGGGCCGCCGCGTCGCCGCCGTGCGGTCCGGTCCCGGTGACCACGGTTCCGGCGATCAGCAGCAGGAAGCCGACCACCACCAGGCCGATGCTCACCGCGTGCAGCATGGGTCCCACGGAGACCTGGGGCTTGCCCGCGGGCTCCTGGCAGCGCACGTACAGCGCCACGGTGATGAAGACCATGACCATGGACAGCAGGAAGTGCGTGGCCACGGCGGCCGGGTGCAGGTTGCTCCAGACGGTGATGCCGCCGACCAGGGCCTGCCCCATGACGCCGAAGGGGATGATCGCGGCCATGACGAACAGGTCCCGGCGGCGCGGGACCATGCGGGCGACGGCGACGAGCGTGATGACGCCGACCGCCAGGACCAGGAACGTCAGCGTGCGGTTGCCGAACTCGATGGCGGCGTTGAACGCGGCGTGCCCGGTGTCGATCGGCACGAAGCTGTCGGGGGTGCACTGCGGCCACTCGGAGCACCCCAGGCCCGAGGAGGTGACCCGCACGGTGGCTCCGGTGACGGCGATCCCGGCGTTCACGACGATGTTGCCGAACGCCCAGGCGCGGACCGACTTCACGGTCGGGTTCCAGATGGTGCGGGCGAGCAGGATCAGCGCGAGGACGCCGACGGCGGCGAGGGCGATCTGCCAGCCCCACAGGGGGACACCGAGGAGGACGATGTCGTCCAGGTCCTCCGCCGCGAGCGGGGCGATCGTGTTCGTGGCCGTCGTCGCGGAGGCCGGGGATGCAAGCATACGACACAGCGTAGTACACGGGTCGGCGCTGCCGGACGCGCCCCCGCCGACCGTTGCGACCAGGGGTCACGGGCGGGGTGCGTCGGTGGAGTACGCCCTTGGCCCCGGACACACTGAGGGCCCCGGAACGCGTTCCGGGGCCCTCAGCGGGGTCGAACGGACCCTTAGTTGTTGAACTGCGCGATGCAGGAGTTCAACAGGTTCAGGTTGAGGTTGATCACCCCGACGGACTGCTGCTGGTTGGCGCAGTACTGCCACGCGTCGGTGCCGGCGGACGCGGCGCCGGCACCGAACCCGAGCAGGCTGGCGGTGAAGAGCAGGGTCAGGGTGAGCTTGGCGGCGATGCGCATGGATTCCCCTTCGAGTGCGAGTCAGGAACGGGTCCGTTTCCCAGCGGGATGAATAGCCCGCCGCGCGCTGGAGAAAACGCACTCGGTGCGAAGTTTGCCGGATTCGTGGCGGTGCGCTGCCGTTCCAGTGCCTCAGCGGCACTGACCCGTGGTCTCTAGTTGTCCGGGTCCGCACTCGTATTGGTCTCGGCCCGTTCCCGCTCCCGCTCCTCGTGCTCCCGTTCTTCCCGCGCCCGGCGCTCCCGCTCCTCGCGCTTGGCTGCACTGCGGGTCGCGCCCGCGCTCGCGGCGATCACGCAGGCCACCGCCAGCCACTGCCACCCGGTCAGCAGCTCCCCCAGCAGCACCAGCCCCACCAGGGCCGCGGCCGCGGGCTGGAGGCTCATCAGTACCCCGAACACCCTCGGTGGCATGCGGCGCAGAGCGGTCAGCTCCAGCGTGTAGGGCACCACGGAGGAGAGCACCCCGACAGCCAGGCCGAACAGCAGCAGGCGCCAGTCCAGCAGGGCCGCGCCGCCCTCGGCGATTCCGGCGGGCGCCATCACGACCACGCCCACCACGCTCGCGATGGCCAGCCCGGAGGCCCCGCTGAATCGCTGCCCCGTGGCCGCGCTCAGCAGGATGTACCCGGCCCAGGCGGTCGCGGCCAGCACCGCGAACAGCACGCCCAGCGGGTCCAGTTCACCGAACTCGATGCCCAGTGCGGCCACGCCCAGCCCGGCCAGGCCCGCCCAGAGCAGGTCGATGCGGCGCCGTGAACCGAGGATCGCGATCGCCAGGGGCCCCAGGTACTCGATGGTGACCGCGATGCCCAGCGGGATGCGGGCGAAGGCCTGGTAGATGAAGTAGTTCATCGACGCCAGGGCCACGCCGTAGCCGACCACCACCATCCAGTCGGTGCGGCTCCGGGCGCGCAGCGCCGGGCGCACCAGCAGGACGAGGAGTACCGCTGAGGTCAGCAGTCGCAGCCACACCACCGCGGCGGGGGGCAGGACGTCGAACAGGTTCTTGGCCACGCCCGCGCCGGTTTGCACGGAGATGATGCTGACCATCACCAGCCAGACCGGGGGAAGCGAACCCAGCGCCGCGCTGGGGGAGAAGGGGCTGGTCGAACCGGTCCGGGAGCTCATGTTGAGTCATCCTACGTTTTCGGTCTCCCGGTCCGCCTCCTCGGCTCCGTCTCCGAGCCCCTCGCCATCCGGTACCGACTCCGCGGCCCGCGGCCGCCACACCAGCGCCAGCAGGAGCAGAATCCAGGCCAGGCACACCACGGCAGGCTGCAACAGGGTCATGACCAGGCCGATCACCGTCAGGTCCCCTTGCCCGGTGAGAAGCTGCACACCGATCCACAGGAACGGCAGCGCCGCCCCCAGCAGGTTCACCGCGAGAGCCGTCCACGCCAGACCGGCCCGCTCCGGTCGCCGCCACAGCAGCAGGGCACCGCCCACCACGAGGAGGAACAGAGGCGGCCCCAGGTAGCGGACGACGATGAACCAGGGCACTCCGAAGGCTTCCATGGGCGAACACCCTACCGAGCGGTCACGGTGAACCCGGGGCCGGACGGACGCGCGGGAAGCACGCGGTGTGAGATGGTGCGGTTCCGATATGACCCCTATCGTCCCGCCCCCGCAGGAGAGCCCCGCCATGTCCCACCGCAGAGCAACGCGTGCCGACGCCTCGGATGGGCACGTGCCCAGGTGGCCGATGGTCGCCGGCGCCCTCGCGCTGGTCCTGGTCGTTGCTCTCGGTGGATACCTCGCGGGAGTGTTCGTCGCCGAGACGGAGGCGGACCCCGACGAGATGTCCGTGGTGTCGGGCATCCTCGTGGAGCCCTCGGGCGCTCCTGACGAGGCCTCAGAGCCCGAGGAGGAAGAGGAAGAAGAGCAGGAGGCCAACCCGGCCGGGCTCGACCCCGACGCGAGTTACGTGATCCAGAACGTGCACGGGGACCGCGTCGCCGACGTCGCGGGCGCCTCCGAGGAGAACGGGGCCCACGTCCACCTGTGGGACCGGCACGACGAGGGGAACCAGCAGTGGCGGTTCGTGCCCCTGGACGACGGCTTCTACGAAGTCGTCGGGGTGGGCAGTGACAAGCTGCTGGAGATCCCCGCCGACGAGGAGGCCCAGCCCGTTGCCTCGATCCTCACCCGGACCGGGGCGCACAACCAGCACTGGACCGTGGCCGAGGCCGGGGACGGAACGGTCAGCCTGGTCAACCGGGCCACCGGGCAGGCCCTCGAAGGGGAGGGCGGCGGCCACGACAACGGCACCATGGTCGTCCAAGCGGACAACGGGGGCCACGCCCACCAGCAGTGGCGGCTGGTGCCCCTAGGCTGATCCGCCCCCGCCTGCTAATCTCTCCCGCATGTTCTCCACCCGTGCGTAGACCGGCGCCCCACCGCGGTCGGCCCCCAGCGGCCCCGCGGTCCTTTGGCGTCCACGCACATCCTCGGCGCTGACCACACGCGCCGTCCTCCCTGCGGAGAACACTTATGTCCTCGCCCCACCGGGCGCCGACCTACCGTGCCGTCCTGCGCGTCACGGGCGTCCCCCGTTTCCTCGCCCCCGCCCTCCTGGGCCGACTGTCGTACGGCATCGTCTCGCTGGCCCTGGTCCTGTCAGTCGTCCACTCCACCGGCTCCTACGCCCACGTCGGCTTGGTGCTGGGCCTGTTCGGCCTCAGCGTCACGGTCCTGTCGCCGCTGCGGGCCTCGCTCATCGACCGCCACGGTCCGCTCCGCGCCCTGCTCCCGATGGCCGGGATCCACGCCCTGGCCCTTGCGGGGTTGGCCGCCACCGCCTGGAACCCCGGTGCGCACGTCGGGGTGCTGTCCGCCCTCACCGCGGTGGCGGGTGCCTGCGCGCCGCCGCTCGGCCCCGTGACCCGGACCGTGTGGCGCCACCTGTCCAGCGACCGGGCCCTGCTCCAGCGGGCCTACAGCCTGGACACCGTGGTCGAGGAGCTCATCATCTTCACCGGCCCCCTGTTCCTGGGCGCCCTGCTGTGGGTGTGGCCGCCCGCGGCCGGGTTGGCGCTCTGTGCCGTCCTGGTGGTGTCCGGGACCGCGGGCCTGGTGACCTCGTCCGCGTCCCGCGGCATGGAGGCCGCGCGCCGTGCCGACGGCGATCCGCCGCAACAGCGCGGGGCCCAGCACGAGGGCCCACACGGGGCCGGGCCAACGGTGCGGCGCCCGAACGGCCCGCACCTCACCGACCGGGGCGGGTTCCTCTCCGCGGTCGCGATCTCCGCGGCGGCGGGCCTGACGCTGGGGTCGGCGGTACTGCTCAACGTCGCCTTCGCCGAACAGCGGGGCGCCGTCGAGGCCGTGGTCTTGGTGGAGTCCGCGCAGGCCGCGGGCAGCGCTCTCGGCGGTCTGGCCTACGGGGCCGTCGCCTGGCGGACCCGAACCCGAACCCGGCTGGCCCTGATCGCGCTGGCGATGGGCGGCGGCGTGGCCGCGGCCGCCCTGGTCCCCGGTGTCCCCGCCCTGGTCGCGCTCCTGTTCGCGGTCGGGATCTTCGGGGCGCCCCTGATCACGACGACCTACCTGCTCGCTGACGAGTCGGTGGCCAGCGGTTACCGGACCAGGGCGGGGAACTGGGTGAACACCGCCTACAACGCGGGTTCGTCACTGGGCGGCGCGGCGGTCGGCCTCTTCCTCGGGGTGGCCTCCCCGAGCGAGGGCTATCCGCTGGTCGGCGCGGCGCTCCTCGCGGTGGCGGTCGTGGTACTCCTGGTTCGAGCGCGCCCCGGCCCGGGCCGACGACGGCAGCCCTCAGGCCAGCAGGAGCGACCCCACGGTTCGCCAGGTCCGCTCGTCGGCGGCGTTGAGTAGGCCCAGCCGGTTGTCGTCGGGCCGGTAGGGGTCGCCCTCGGGACGGAGGGCGACCCCGCCCGCCTCGGTCAGCAGAAGTGCGCCGGGCGCGTGGTCCCAGGGCAGGGTCCGCTGGAACAGCACGAAGTCGAGCTCCCCCTCGGCCAGCCGGGGGTAGTCCACACCCGCGCAGTGGGCGCCCGCATCCACCTCGGCGAAAGCGGACGCGGCGACGGTCACGCGCTCGCGGGCGGACGCCGAGAGGAACCGGGACAGGACGGCCCCGCGCAGCTCGGCCGGGGCGGGGGGCGCGGGCTCGCGGCGCAGCCGGACCCCGTCCCGCCAGGCACCGGAGCCGAGTTCGGCGGTGTACACGCGGTTCTCCACCGGCTGGAGGATCCAGGAGGCGACGGTCCGGCCCTCCCGGACCAGCGCGGCCATGACAGCGAACTCGGTGTCGCCCCGGACGAAGTTGCGCGTGCCGTCGACCGGGTCCACCAGCCAGGCGGCAGGCTCCCGGCGCAGTGCTAGGAGGAGGTCCGGGTCGGCGGAGGCGGCCTCCTCGCCCACGACCGGGACGTCGAGGAGCTCACGCAGCCGCGGGCTGATCAGCTCCTCGGCCTCGCGGTCGGCGACGGTGACGACCTCGCCGGGTGCCTTCTCCGACACCTCACCTCCGGAGAGGGCCCGGAACCGGGGCAGGACAGCCGTGTCGGCGACCTCCCGGAGGATCTTGGTCACCGCGTCGATGTCGATCGTCATGCCGACAGCCTAGAGCGGTGCTTTCTGGGCAGGGCCGCTCGGGTCCATCCGGGCCGACCTGGCCCGCCCTACTCCCAGCGGAACAGGCGGGAGGCCAGGTAACCGGCGACCGCGGTCCACACGGCCAGCACCGCGAAGGCGCCCAGACCCGGCAGGCTCCCGTCGGCGAGCACGTCGCGCAGCCCCGAGCTGAGCGCGGTGATGGGCAGGAAACCCACCGCCTGCTCCATCGGTCCGGGGAAACTGCTGGTGGGGAACAGGACGCCGCCCAGGCCGAGCATCAGCACGTACACCAGGTTGGCGCCGGCCAGCGTCGCCTCGGCACGCAGGGTGCCCGCCATCAGGAGCGCCAGCGAACTGAAGGCCGCAGTGGCCAGGAGTACGAGCGCCACGACGGCGAGCACGCCGACCGGCTCCAGCGACGGCGACCAGCCCAGGAGCAGGGCCACCGCGCACAGCACGGTGATCTGGATGGCCTGCACCACCAGCACGGCCAATGTCTTGGCGGCCAGGAGCCCGAACCGGGACAGCGGGGTCGCGCCCAAGCGCTTGAGGACGCCGTAGCGGCGCTCGAAACCGGTGCCGATGGCCAAGCCGGTGAAGGACGTGGACATGATGGCCAGCGCCAGCACCCCGGGCGTCAGCGCGTCCACGCGCGACCCCTCGCCGACGTCCAGCACGTTGACGAGGCTGAAGCCGACCAGCAGGAGCACCGGGATCACCATGGTGAGGAGGAACTGCTCACCATGGCGGAGCATGACGCGCAGCTCCATCCCGGCCTGGGCCGCGATCATGCGCCGCATCGGGGCGGCGCCGGGGGCCGGGGCGAAGAGGCTGGGTTCGAGGGCGGGCGTCGGGGCTTCGGTGACGGCCGGACCGGCCGTGCCTGAAGTGTGCTCGGTCATTATTTCCGCAGTTCCCGGCCGGTAGTTTCGAGGAAGACGTCTTCGAGGGTACGCCGCCGCATGCGCAGGTCCTCGGCGAGCACACCGGCGGAGGCGCACCAGGCCGTCACCGAGGCCAGGAACTCCGGGTCGAGGGCGTCGGGGTCGTCGGTGGCGATGGCGTACTCGTGCCGACCGCCCGCGGCTGTGGCGGAGACGCGGCTGTCCGCGGGCAGAGCCGCACTCAGCGCATCCGTGTCGACGGGCCCGGTGGTGGAGAAGCGGACCTCGCGCCGACCTTCGGTGAGTTCGTCGGGGGTGCCCTCGACGACCACCGCGCCGCGGTCGATGATGACCACGTGGTCGGCCAGCCGCTCGGCCTCCTCCATGTAGTGCGTCGTCAGGATCACCGCCACACCCGCCTCGCGCAGGGCCGAGACCAGGTCCCAGGTGGCCATGCGCGCCTGCGGATCCAGCCCCGCGGTCGGCTCGTCCAGAAAGACCAGTTCGGGGCGGCCGACCACGGCGCAGGCCAAGGACAGGCGCTGCTGCTGCCCTCCGGACAGGCGGCGGAACGGTGTGGCCGCGGCCGCGGTCAGGCCGAGGCGGTCCAGGAGCAGGTCGGGGTCGATCGGTGCGGCGTGGAAGGAGGCCATGAGGTGGAGCCACTCGGCGGTTCGGGCGCCGGTGGGCACCCCGCCGGACTGCGGCATCACGCCCACGCGCGGTTTGAGCTCGGTGGCGTCGGCGACGGGGTCGAGCCCCAGGACCCGGACCTGTCCGCCGTCGGCGCGGCGAAACCCCTCACAGATCTCGACGGTGCTGGTCTTGCCCGCGCCGTTGGGGCCGAGCAGGGCGGTCACCGCGCCGCGGCGCGCGGTGAACGTGAGGCCCGTGACGGCCGTGGTGGCGCCGTAGCGCTTCACCAGGTCGACGACCTCGACGGCGGCTGTGTCCATGGGGCCCGAGTTTACGTGCGCCGCGGGGCTCGGCTTCACCACCCCGCCTCAAGCGGGTTGCCGCAGTTCGGGCGCCGGTGGGGTGGTCCTGATTCGGGCATCCGTTATGCGGGCGCACTTCCCGTCGCAGAACTGGAAGAATGACGCAGTGGGCCGCGTTGTACCCATCCGGCGCGTGTTTTCCCCTGGTCGTGCGCTCGCCGAGCCCGGTCCCGGTCGCCGTCCCCCCGCGGGCGGTTCGGAGTGTGGGACCACTGTCTCGCCATGTGAGAGATCGGAGAACTTACGGCGTGCGGGAAGGCGGTTCCCACGTGCCACATCAGGGTGAAATCCCTGCTTAGGCAAGCCTGGCCTTCGTGACGAAGTGCATGAATCCGGGTTTGCCACGGCGGACTCAATTAGGCCACACTGATGTTGTCTAAAGTAGGAGCCGATCGATGAGCGGGAGGGGAGCACCGTGCCTGACGTGTCGAACGCGCCCCGAACCCTGAACGGGCCCGATCATGGGACCCGCGCCCGTGTCGCCCGGCTCATCCTGGAGAAGGGCCCGATCACCGCTTCCTCGCTGGGGCAGCGGCTCGGACTCACCCCGGCGGCCATCCGCCGCCACCTCGACAACCTGACCGGTGAGGGCATGGTCGAGGCCCGGGACGCACGGCCCACGCACGGCCGACGCCGCCGGGGCCGCCCCGCCCGTGTCTTCGCCATTACAGAGGCCGGGCGTGACGCCTTCGTTCACGCCTACGACGACCTCGCTTCCAGCGCGCTGCGCTTCCTCGCGCAGACCGCTGGTCCCGAGGCCGTCAGCCAGTTCGCCAAGAGCCAGGTCGCCGACCTGGAGCGGCGCTACAAGCCCATGCTGGACGCGGTTCCCCAGGAACAGCGCGTCCGTCTGCTGGCCGAGGCGCTCTCCAACGACGGCTACGCAGCCAGCGCGGGCCAGGCACCCGCGCCTGGTGGCGGCGACCAGCTGTGCCAACACCACTGCCCCGTCGCGCACGTGGCCGCGGAGTTCCCGCAACTCTGTGAGGCCGAGATCGAGGCCTTCTCGCGGCTGTTGGGCACCCCGGTGCGCAGGTTGGCCACCATCGCCCAAGGCGACGGTGTGTGCACCACGCACGTCACCCCACGGGAGGACGGGGCGAGCGGGGACAACGGCACCCCCGCGTCCAACACGGCCATCCGCCAGAGGGCGGGCGGCTCAGTTCACCAAAAGGACGTCTGAAGTCCAGGAGGAGTCCGCGCATGACTTCCATCGCGCACCCCGAGCTCGAAGGGCTCGGAACATATGAGTACGGCTGGGCCGACTCCGACGACGCCGGCGCCACCGCTCGGCGCGGTCTGAACGAAGAGGTTGTCCGCGACATCTCGGACAAGAAGAGCGAGCCGGAGTGGATGACCAAGCTCCGCCTCAAGTCGCTGAAGCTCTTCGACAAGAAGCCCATGCCCGACTGGGGCGCGGACCTGTCCAGGATCGACTTCGACAACATCAAGTACTTCGTGCGGTCCACGGAGCAGCAGGCCACGTCCTGGGAGGACCTGCCCGAGGACATCAAGAACACCTACGACAAGCTGGGTATCCCTGAGGCGGAGAAGCAGCGCCTGGTCGCCGGTGTCGCCGCTCAGTACGAGTCCGAGGTCGTCTACCACCAGATCCGCGAGGACCTGGAGGAGCAGGGCGTCCTCTTCCTGGACACGGACACGGCCCTCAAGGAGCACCCGGAGGTCTTCGAGGAGTACTTCGGCTCCGTCATCCCGCCCGGTGACAACAAGTTCTCCGCGCTGAACACCGCCGTGTGGAGCGGTGGGTCGTTCATCTACGTGCCCAAGAACGTGCACGTGGAGATCCCGCTGCAGGCCTACTTCCGGATCAACACCGAGAACATGGGCCAGTTCGAGCGGACGCTGATCATCGTCGACGAGGGCGCCTACGTCCACTACGTCGAGGGCTGCACCGCGCCGATCTACAAGTCGGACTCGCTGCACTCCGCGGTCGTCGAGATCATCGTCAAGAAGAACGCCCGCTGCCGTTACACGACCATCCAGAACTGGTCGAACAACGTCTTCAACCTGGTCACCAAGCGCGCCATCGCCGAAGAGGGCGCGACCATGGAGTGGGTCGACGGCAACATCGGCTCCCAGGTCACCATGAAGTACCCGGCCGTCTACCTGATGGGCGAGCACGCCAAGGGCGAGACCCTGTCGATCGCCTTCGCGAGCGCGGGCCAGCACCAGGACACCGGTGCCAAGATGGTGCACTGCGCACCCAACACCTCGTCCAAGGTCGTCTCCAAGTCGGTGGCGCGCGGCGGCGGTCGCTCCTCCTACCGCGGCCTGATCCAGGTCCAGGAGGGTGCGCACCTCGCCAAGTCCTCGGTCGAGTGCGACGCCCTGCTGATCGACACGATCAGCCGGTCCGACACATACCCCTACAACGACCTGCGCGAGGACGACACCGAGCTCGCGCACGAGGCCACCGTCTCCAAGGTCAGTGAGGACCAGCTCTTCTACCTGATGAGCCGGGGGATGCCCGAAGAAGAGGCCATGGCCATGGTCGTTCGAGGATTCGTGGAGCCCATCGCACGGGAGCTCCCGATGGAGTACGCACTGGAGCTCAACCGCCTGATCGAGCTCCAGATGGAAGGATCGGTGGGATAAGTTGACGACCGCGAACACTGAGCCCAAGGCGCACAGCCACGGGCTGGGGCAGATCCCTGTCTCGAAGCTCGACACGCACGGTTCGCACGACGTGGACGCCTTCCCCGTCCCCAACGGTCGTGAGGAGGAGTGGCGCTTCACGCCGATGCGCCGCCTCAAGAAGCTGCACGACTGGAAGGGGACCGCCGACGGCACCGACGAGACCGTCGTCGACGCGCCCGAGGGCGTCACCGTCGAGCAGGTAGGCCGTGACGACGAGCGTCTGGGCAAGGCGGGTCTTCCGGTGGACCGCGTGGTCGCCCAGGCCTACACCTCCTTCGAGCAGGCCACCGTTGTCACCGTGCCGCGCCAGCTGGTCGGCGACAAGCCGATCACGATCGACCGCAAGGGGCTCGGCGGCACCGCCTTCGAGCAGCTGGTCATCGACGTCCAGCCGCTGGCCGAGGCCACCGTGATCATCACCAGCACCGGAACCGGTGTGCGCGCGGGCAACCTCGACATCCACGTCGGCGACGGTGCCAAGCTCAACCTGGTCAGCCTCCAGGAGTGGGACGAGGACGCCGTCGAGGTCAGCCAGCACAACGCGAAGGTCGGCAAGGACGCCTCCTTCAAGTCGGTCATCATCACCCTGGGTGGCGACGTGGTCCGGCTGTCCCCGCGCGTGTCCTACGAGGGCCGGGGCGGCAACGCCGAGCTGTACGGTCTCTACTTCGCCGGTGACAAGCAGCACCACGAGCACCGCTCGCTGATCGACCACAACCTGTCCAACACCCGCTCCCGGGTGGACTACAAGGGTGCGCTGAACGGCAAGGACGCCCACGCGGTCTGGATCGGTGACGTGATCATCGGCGAAGGCACCACGGGCACCGACTCGTACGAGAACAACCGCAACCTGCAGCTCACCGACGACACCCGCGTGGACTCCGTGCCGAACCTGGAGATCTTCACCGGTGAGGTCGCGGGAGCCGGGCACGCCAGCGCCAGTGGTCGACTGGACGACATCCACCTCTACTACCTGCAGTCGCGCGGGATCCCCGCCGACGAGGCCCGTCGTCTGATCATCCGCGGCTACTTCCTGGACATCGTCAACCGCATTGACGACGAGGAACTGCGTGACCGCGTCATGGAGAAGGTCGAGCAGAAGCTGGCCGCGCATGAGTGAGACGGACGGCTGGATCAAGGTCGCCGAGCTCGACGAGATCCCTGAGGAGGGGGTCCTGGGGATCGAGACCGATGACGAGACCCCCGTCGCGCTGGTGCGCACCGAGGGTCAGGTCTACGCGATGCGGGACGTGTGCTCGCACGCGGAGGTCCGTCTCTCCGAAGGAGAGGTCGAGGACGGCACCATCGAGTGCTGGCTGCACGGCTCCTGCTTCGACCTGAGTTCGGGGGCGCCGATCAACCCGCCCGCGACCCAGCCGGTTCCCACATACGACGTGAAGATCGACGGCGACGACGTGCTCGTGTCGCTGGATGAGAAGAATTCCTGAGGCCTGAAATGACGAAGTTCGAAATCCGCGGTCTGCGCGCCGACGTCCTCATCGGTGAGGACGAGCGGCAGGAGATCCTCAAGGGCGTTGACCTCACCATCAACTCCGGTGAGACCCATGCCATCATGGGCCCCAACGGCTCCGGTAAGTCCACGCTCGCCTACGCGATCTCCGGCCACCCGCGCTACGAGATCACCGAGGGCGAGGTCCTCCTCGACGGCGAGAACGTCCTGGACATGGAGGTGGACGAGCGGGCCCGCGCCGGCGTCTTCCTGGCCATGCAGTACCCGGTCGAGGTGCCCGGCGTGTCCATGTCCAACTTCCTCCGCAGCTCGGTCACGGCCGTGCGCGGCGAGGCCCCCAAGCTCCGCCACTTCTCCAAGGAGCTGCAGGGCGCGATGAAGGGCCTGTCCATCGACTCGGCCTTCGCCGCCCGCGGCGTCAACGAGGGCTTCTCCGGCGGTGAGAAGAAGCGCCACGAGATCCTCCAGCTGGAGCTGCTCAAGCCGAAGATCGCCATCCTGGACGAGACCGACTCCGGCCTGGACGTCGACGCGCTCAAGATCGTCTCCGAGGGCATCAACCGCGCCCAGGCCGACAACGACCTGGGTGTCATGCTCATCACGCACTACACCCGCATCCTCAACCACGTGAAGCCGGACTACGTGCACGTCTTCTCCGAGGGCCGTATCGCCGAGTCCGGTGGTGCGGAGCTGGCCGACGTCCTCGAGGCCGACGGCTACGAGCGGTTCGTGAAGGCGGGCGCATAACACATGAGTGATCGCGAGCTGGGACAGCTCGACGTCGCGGCGATCCGGGGGGATTTCGAGATCCTCTCCCGGACCGTCCGTGACGAGCGCCCGTTGGTGTACCTGGACTCCGGGGCGACCTCGCAGAAGCCGCGTTCGGTGCTGGACGCCGAGCGCGGGTTCTACGAGCGCCACAACGCTGCGGTGCACCGTGGGGCGCACCAGCTCGCGGAGGAGGCCACCGACGCCTACGAGGCCGCGCGGGAGACCATCGCCCGATTCATCGGCGCCGACTCCGACGAGGTGGTGTTCACCAAGAACGCCACCGAGGCGGTGAACCTGGTCGCGTACGCGATGAGCAACGCGGCCACCGCGGAACAGGCACTGAGCGGTTTCCAGGTGGGTCCGGGCGACGAGATCGTCGTCACCGAGATGGAGCACCACGCCAACCTGGTGCCCTGGCAGCAGCTCTGCCAGCGCACCGGCGCGACGCTCCGCTGGTTCCCGGTGACCGACGAGGGTCGCCTGGACCTGTCGGACATCGAGGAGTTGGTCAACGAGCGCACCAAGCTGGTGGCCTTCGCGCACCAGTCCAACGTGCTCGGCACCGTGAACCCGGTCGACACGATCACCGCCCGGGCCCGGGCGGTCGGCGCGATGGTGCTGCTGGACGCCTGTCAGTCGGTGCCGCACATGCCGGTCGACGTCGCCGCACTGGACGTCGACTTCCTGGCCTTCTCGGGGCACAAGATGCTCGGTCCCAACGGGATCGGGGTGCTCTGGGGGCGCCGGGAGCTGCTCGCCGCCATGCCGCCGTTCATCAGTGGCGGTTCCATGATCGGCGTGGTGCACATGAGCCACTCCACGTGGGCGGACCCGCCGCAGCGCTTCGAGGCCGGTGTGCCGATGGCCCCGCAGGCCGTCGGTCTGGCCGCGGCCTGTGACTACCTGTCGAAGGTGGGCATGGACCGGGTCGCCGCGCACGAGCACGCACTCACCGAATACGCCCTCAAGCACGTGGGCGCGATCGAGGGTGTGCGGATCGTGGGCCCGACCGAGGCAGTGGACCGGGGAGGGGCGGTGTCGTTCGTCGTGGACGACATCCACCCGCACGACCTGGGCCAGGTCCTGGACGACAAGGGTGTCGAGGTCCGGGTGGGCCACCACTGTGCCTGGCCGTTGCACCGCAAGCTCGGTATCGTCGCGACCACGCGCGCGTCCTTTTACCTGTACAACACCTTCGAGGACGTGGACGCGCTCGTGGAGGCCATCCGGGCTGCCCAGAAGTTCTTCGAACGCCCTGGGCTCTAGTACGAGGATTCTGCCTGACCATGCAGTTGGACGCGATGTACCAGGAAATCATCCTGGACCACTACCGGAACCCGCACCACAAGGGGCTGCGGGATCCGCACAACGCCGAGGCACACCACATCAACCCCACCTGTGGGGACGAGGTGACGCTCCGGGTCACGTTGACCCCCGCCACAGGTTCGGAGCTGGACGAGAAGGCGGTCGTCAGCGACGTCTCCTACGATGGGATGGGCTGCTCGATCAGCCAGGCCAGCACCTCGGTGCTCACCGAACTGCTCATCGGCAAGACGGTGGCTGAGGGTATGACGACCCTGGACGCGTTCACCGAGCTGATGCAGTCCAGGGGGCAAGGCGAGCCCGACGAGGACGTGCTGGAGGACGCCGTGGCGTTCGTCGGCGTGTCCAAGTACCCGGCTCGGATCAAGTGCGCCCTACTGGGGTGGATGGCTTGGAAGGACGCGGTGTCGCAGTCCTTGGAGAAGGAAGGCGCCTGAATGAGCGACAACGAGAGCACGACGACCGAGACCGTTGAGAAGCCCGAAGCGGCTCCGCTCACCCCTGAGCAGGAGGCGCTGGCCGAGGAGATCGGTGAGGCGCTCAAGGACGTCATCGACCCCGAGCTGGGCATCAACATCGTTGACCTGGGTCTGCTGTACGGGGTGAACCACGACGACGAGTCGATCACCCTGGACATGACCCTGACCAGCGCGGCCTGCCCGCTGACCGACGTGATCGAGGACCAGACCAACAGCGCCCTCGAAGAGTTCGAGCGCGAGGTCAAGATCAACTGGGTCTGGATGCCGCCGTGGGGTCCGGACAAGATCACCGACGACGGTCGGGACCAGCTGCGCATGCTGGGCTTCAACGTCTGATGTGACGTGCGTACGGGCCGGGCCCTGGAGGGATTCCAGGGGTCCGGCCCTTTCGTGTGGCCGGGCCCGGCCATTGAGTACGTGTACTGATGTGCTGGGCGCCGCGGCCGGGGATGCTGTTCCCATGAGACCTCACCATCGCGGAGTCCCCCGCGGCCCCGCCGCCCCGTACCACCGCGCCGAGTCTTCCCAGTACGCTCCCGTGCCGGCCCCGCAGGCGCAGCCGACCTCCCATGCGTGGATCGTCGTGTGGCCGCTGGCGGCGGCGGGGGTCGTCCTCTTCGGGGCCATGACCTTCGGGCTCGTGGGGTTCGTGTCGGCGACGGCCGAACTGCCGCAAGTCCGCGGCGTGTCCGCGCTCGGGCTGATGTTCCTGCTGGCGCTGGCCGTATTGCCGCTGAGCATCTGGCACCTCGTCCTGGTGTGCAAGCGTCGCCGGAGCACCATCCGGTCCGTGCTCCTCTGGGTGCAGTTGGCGCTCATCGCGGTGTACTTCTGCTTTGGCTGGGCGGTTCTCTTGTTCGCCGAAACCCATCCGGCTTGAGCCGACACGACCGCGATTCGGTACGCGGAGCAGTTCCTGGTCTCCGTGTAGGGCTTTCACGGGTACGTGCTGGTCTCCGGTGGTGGCCGGACCCTGTCACCGAAGACGGGTACTACTGAGTACGAGTACTGATGTGCTGGGCGCCTCGTCCGGGGATGCTGTTCCCATGAGACTTCACGAACCCTCCCCCAGCGGCCCGGCCGAGCTCCCTACCGTCACCTCAGCGGAGCCAGGAGAGCGGACCTCCGCCTCGCTCATCGCCGTGTGGCTGATCCTTGCCGTGCCGGCGGCCCTTTCCGTGTTCTATGCCTTCGTAGGCGCTCTGATATCCGTGGGGATGTCCGGTCTGCCCCTCTGGGTCATGCCTGTCGCTCTCTGGACGATGCTGGCGGTGGCGCTGTGCGGCATCGTCGTGAGTCTGTGCCACTTCGGCCTGGTGTGCTCGCTCCGGGAGAGCCGCGCGCGCATCAACCTCGTCAAAGTCCAGGCGGCCTACCTGGCCGTGCTCCTCGTCATCGGGTTCGGCCTGTCCGCGTACGCGGAGAGCGTCCCGCCCGCCTATTAGGGGTCCATGAGTACACCCAGGTCAGCAGCGGTGGTGGAGCCCGGCCATGTCCTGGATCTCGGCGGCGACGTCCTGTGGGGCCCGGGCGGGCCTGCGGAAGGGAATGCGGACGTCGTGGTCGCCGTCGGGGCCCTCCAGGCGCAGGCGCAGACCGTAGCGGTCAACTCCGAGCGGTCGCGGGCGGCCCTGGGGCAGTGGTGCGGCGCAGCGGGTGACCAGGGCCCAGAGGACGTCGGGGTGGTCCTGTTCCAGGTGGCGCAGCCACGGCCCCTCCCAACGGCCGAAGGGGTCCGGGGCGGCCTCCGAGAACTCGCCGGGGTGCAGCAGATGGCAGCCCTCCTGGTCGGAGTGGACCAGCAGGTAGGGGGTCAGCGCGACCATCGTGCGGCCGTGTCCTAGGTCGAGCAGGCGTTCGTCGGGGTCGTCGTCCAGGACGGCGAGGGCGCGCGCCCGGGCCTCCGGGAGGGGGAGGACGCTCAGTGTCCCGCTGATCCAGAGCAGGGAACGCGTGGGGTCCCGAAGGTCGACCGGTGCGGTGTCGGTGAACTCGACGGTCGCTTCCAGGTCCCCGCTGCCGATCTCGGACAGAACGCGGTGCTGGTCGGGTACCAGCAGGGTGACCTCGTCATCGGTTCCAGTGTGGCAGGCGGCACCGGTCAGGTGGAGCGAGAGCTCCGCGGTCGTGACCGTGGCGGGGTTGGGGCGGGACAGGACGGAGCGCGCCCGCTCGGCGGGGGAGGGTGCGTGCTGTGGCGGGTGCAGGAGGACCACCTCAAATCTATTAGGTAAGCCTAACCTACATCCTTCTCTTGCATTTGGCACCCCCTGATATACGGAAACGGCACTTCAACCCGGCCCGCGATGGTGCGGGGACGGTGCTGTGCGGCAACAGGCTCCGAGGGTGATCAGTGGGTGGCGAACATGCCCGCGCGCAGCTCTCCGGCGATGTCGTCGTCCCCGCGCAGGGCCAGCATGTCCAGCAGGGCTTGGGGATCGGCGAGCGACTCGTCGCCGTTGTCGGTGATCCGCCGGGACATGATCTTGAGCGCCTCGTCCGTGGCGGCCGGGGCGGTGTAACCGATCAGATGCAGTGCCCTGGCTGCGGGCGGGTACCCGCTCAGGTCTCCGGAGGGGAGCTTGCGCGCGTCCAGGCGGTCGCCGGAGACGGTGATGAACACCCGGTCTCCCGGCTGTGCGGCCTGACGGCGCAGCAGCGGACGCAGGGAGTCGAAGGCCGGCTGGTCGCGCCAGACGAGCACCAGCAGGTCGGCGCCGGGCGCCGTGAGGCACAGTAGGCGTCCGGGCTGCAGGCCCAGGTGGGTCGCGTAGCCGGTGGGCACCGCTACGGGGGCACCGTTGAGGTGGTCGGCGGTGATGTCGATGCGGTGCCACCAGCGCCCGTCGGGTGCGCGGAAGCATCGGGCCGACATGGCCGGGTCGCTCGCCCCGGGGTGGCCGGGTGCGCTGTGCGCCACCGCAGGCGCAGTACCCGGGCCCTGCTGCGGCTGCTGCTGCGGCATCGGGGAAGCGCCGTGACCTGGCTGGAAGGATCCCTGGTCAGGCCCGGGTCTCTGCTGGTATTCCTGCTCGGTCCGGGTGGGGGGCAGGTCCGAGGGAGCCGAAGAGTGCTGCCCGTCGGGCCGACGGCGGATCGGGAGTCCGTTCTCGGTCGTGGCGCCCCCCGGAGTGTCGGGGGAGTGCCCGCCGGGTGCCTCCATGGGGACGGTCTGGTCCACGAACACGTATCCGTCGCGCAGACTCACCCCGGGGGTGCTCAGCAGCCAGGCGCGTAGGTCCTGCTGGCGGATGCCGATCCGGCCCAGCCGGATCCCCGCTTCGGTGAGGTTGGGCGCGTCACCCAGAAGTTCACGGGTCTGCCAACGCAACCGGTTCGGGTCGTCCGCGATGAGCCAACCGTTGTGCATGCGCCGGTCGGTGAACAGGGTGATGATCACGCGCCACAGGGGGGTGTTCAGCGTGGGGACGTCCGCCGGGTGGTCCGGGTGCGCGTTGATGAGCCGGTCGATCGTGGTCGCCGAACCGAGCTGCTCGGAGAGCTCGCGCAGGTGCTTGGTGATGGCCGCGCCCTCGGGGGAACCCAGCCAGCGCAGGAGGCGCTCCTCCACCTTGCGCTGCGCGCCGCGGATGTCGGTGACGTCCACCGCGATCTGCTCCGACAGCACGCGGATGCTGATGGGGTCGGTGGCGAAGAGCCGTTCGGCGGCCACCGTGCGTTCCAGGTCGGGCCAGGAACGGAACATCTCCTCGACCTGGTCCACCAGGGGGTGCTGCCCGAGAACGGGTGCGGCGGGGTGCTCGTCGGTCTGTTCTGCGCGCGGCGCCTTGGGCCTGCTGAAGCTGGGGCGGCGCAGAGTGCGGCCGGGGCCGAGAAGGGAACTGCGGAACTGGGAGCGCAGGTCGCCCACGCCGTCGGTCCCGGTGGCCTGCTGTTCCTCGCCGCCCGAGACCATGGCCGAACCGGGCAGCATCGCCGCGGAGCTGACCATGCCGCCCGCAGCTGGCTCGTGCGGGGTCTCGGGAGCCGGCCCCCGGTCGGGCTGGGTCGGCTGCGGTGAATGCAGCTCCTGGTCCCGCTGGGCGCGCAGCGCCCGAAGGGTCCGGATGGCACGGGTGGCCGGGGTCTGGGGCGGTGCCGGTTCGGCCGCGCCGTCCTGGGAGGCCTCGGCTGTACAGCTCGCGCCCGTGGCGCTGTTGAGGTAGTCGAGCGCGTTGCGCACGTGTTCGGGTGCCGATTCGGGGAGCCAGTGCGCGATGGTGCGCACGGCTTCCAGCATCAGTGCGGGGGAGGGGGTGGGGCCCGTGGGGAGCTCGCAGCAGGGCTGAAGCGCCCGCCAGGAGACCGTGCTCACGATGTCGAGGACTCCGCAGCCCTGCAGGTGCCATTCGCCCAGTTCCTGGGGCGAGGCGCTGATGAGGCGCTCCCAGTCGCCGGCGGTGGCGACCACGGCGCCGCGGACGGGCTCGGACAGCTCTGCGCAGTCCACCGGCTGGGTGCGCAGGCTCGGCAGGAACTCCGCGAGGGGCACGTGTCCCCACTGTTCCACCGCCAGGCGGGCCAGTCCGTTGGCCAGCCACGGCGGTCCCGCGATGTCCAGGACACGGGCGACCGGCAGCGAGTACCACCAGCCGTCGATCAGGCGGTCATGGTGGAGCAGGGGTGCCACGTCCGGCGACCTCGACCACCGCAGGGCGGGAGCGAGGTCGACGAGGCAGATCGGAGAGACGGCGTTCATCCGCTGGGGACCTCGACCTCCTGGTGTCTGCACGTGAATTGGGGAGGAACCGCACGGGCCTTCGGTTCGGTGCTCTACAGTACGCGCCCTGGACCCGGAGGGGGACGGGTCGGAATCCGGCTCGGCCTGTTCCGCACGGGGGTGCGGCGAGCCGAGGGGCAGAGGTGCCGTGAGCACTTCCCGGAGATCGTACGTGGCTGGGGGCCACATGGGTAGCCCCAGGCTGTCCTGGTCCACCGGTTCAGGGGCGTGAGCACAGGGTGTGATGGCGGTGACTGAGGAGATTCATGAGAAACGAGTGGAAACAGATGTGACCTACCGCATAGTGGACATGCGGCTCATCATGCGACCCCCCGGGCGTTGTTTGCCCCGTGTGCCCTTCGCGTTTCGCCCCGAGCCCGGCGGAAGGGCTGAGCTGTGCGGGTGGACGACGGGCGGGTGAAGCCGGAGTGTCGCGACACCAACAAGTCCGGCGCGTGGGATCCGGTCACGGGTATGCTTGAAAGGCACTGTCCTCGCCCGAGCGCCCTTCGGCCGGGTGGCCGCAGCGCGGCCCACCCCGGGGCCGACGGTGCTCGGACATTCACGGGACCGCGGCCCGCCGCGGCCCGCCAAGACTTCCGTTCCCGCGCACCCCGGCGCATGGCAGGCTCGGGACGGTCGATCCGGATGATTGGTTGACGTGACAGACCTTGAGATGAATCCCCCAGCCGCCGCGCCCGCGGCCGGGCCGGAACTGATCCGGTCCTACGTGGCGATCGGCGACAGCATCACGGAGGGGATGGAGGACGACAGCGGCCCGGGTGGCGAATACCGGGGTTTCGCGGATCGCTTTGCGGAGCACCTCGGTACGCTCTCGCCGGACTTCCGCTACGCCAACCTCGGTGTGCGCGGACGCAGGATGAAGCACATCTTCGGTGAACAGCTCGAACAGGCCCTCGAGTGGAAACCGGACCTGGTGACCGTTCTCGCCGGAGGCAACGACGTCCTGCGCCCCGGGGGCGACCTGGACGCGCTGGCCGAGAAGTTCGAGTGGGGGGTGCGGCAGCTGCGCGACGCCGGAATCCGGGTCGTGATCCTCGCCGGACACGACACCGGGTGGATCCCCGTCCTGCGCCTCTACCGCGGCCGCATCGCCGTTTTCAGCATGCACATGCGCGCCGTGGCCGAACGGACCGGTACCGAGATCGTCGACCTGTGGGCGCTCAACGCCCTCAACGACCCGCGTGCCTGGAGCGACGACCGGCTGCACCTCAACGGTGCCGGACACCAGATCGTCGCCGCCCGGGTGGCCGACCTGATCGGCCACCCGATGGGCCCGCGGGAATCGTGGGCCGACCCCTGGGCGACTCCGCCCCAGCAGCTCCCGCGGATCCTGCGTCGCCGTGAGAACCGACGTTGGGCCCGTCAGTACCTCGTCCCGTGGCTGCGCCGCCGTGCGATGGGCCGCTCCTCCGGTGACGGCCGGATGGCCCGGCGTCCGAAGCTGGACTACCTGCACGACGAGGAGACCCGCGAAGCCCTCCGCCAGCAGCTGCGGGAGGTCGGTGCGGACACGCACTACAACGACTATGCCGCGGACGACACGCCCCCGACCAGCAGCCCCTCGGGCACGAAGGGCCCCGAACCCCTGCGCTGAGCCGGGAGGCACCGTCTTGGAGGACCCCGACGGGCCCCGCACCGGAGCCGCTCCGGTACGGGGCCCGCGTCGTATTCCGAGGCGCGCCGGGGTGGTCCGGGGTGCTGCCGGGACAGGGACGTCACTGCCGTGACAGGGACTGGATGAGGTCGCTGACGTGCACGACCCCCATGCACTGGCCGTACGGGTTGGTCACGATCAGGTCGTCGTAGACGCGCTCGCGGTCCTGCCCGGCCACGCGCAGCGCCGAGATCGCCGACATCCACGCCGGAACCGTCCGCGGTGACTCCGCAAGGCGCAGCGCCGGGCGTTTGGCGTGTAGCGCGTGTCCGTAGCGCCCCGTCACCGACAGCAGGAACCTGGTCCGGTCGATCACGCCGATCGGGCGTTCCCGGTGGTCGATGAGCACCACGCTGTTGAGGGCGGTGTCCCCGGTGAAGGCCTCCAGTATTTGGTCCCCGGTGGACTCGGCGTCGAAGTCCACCGGAGGCACCATGAACTCGGTGACCCGAGGGCCGGTGCCGGCGTCGTCCAGGGCGGTGGCGGTCGGTTCTGGTACCGCCGTCACCTTCTCCCCGGGGCGCCAGTGCGGTTCGGCGAAGAACGCACCACTGCCCAGCCGCACACCGCACTCGCGCAAGCAGACGATCTCCGCACCCCTGGTCACCCCCGTGGCCAGCGCGTACACACCGCTGCTCCGACCGACCCGGGCCAGCCCTTCGACGATCCCCCGGTGGCGGTGGTCGCCGTCGATACCCGACACGAGTGCGGGGTCCAAACGGCTCAGGAAAGGGGCGGCTTCCACCACCAGGTCCGGCCGGGCCGTCGCGGTTCCGAAACCGCACCGGAACCCGACCGCGCGCAGGTCCGCGACGCCCGCGAGCACGGTGGACCTGGGCAGGTTCACCAAGTCGGGTGAGAGCATGAGGGTGACGTCGCGCGGTCGTCGCCCCGTCCGGCGCAGCGCGCTCTCGACCAGCGTCGGAAGGTCTGCCCCTTCGGCGAGGACGGCGGCGGGCAGCGGTAGGACCAGCGGGAGCAGGCTCTCGGCCCCGCCTCCGGCACGCACCAGGGAGGCCAGCCACTCCGCCGCGAGCGCGGCCCCGTGACCCCGTCCGCCCGGGCGGCCCATGCCTTCCGGGACGGGGGCGACGACCTCCACGGCTACGACGGCACCGGAGTCCAGGTCCACGACGGGACGGAAGGCCGGGCCCCGGCGTGGACGCGGCGCGTGTTCGTCCGCGCCGACGGCCGGGTGTGTTTGCTGGGGATACGGGGTGGACACGCGTTCCATGGTGGCGCGCGGGGAGCGCCGACCTGAAGACCCGTCCACCGATGTTCAACACACCTTCACGGCGCGTTGAGTGAACCGCTCCCCGCGCACGCGAACGGCCCCCACGCGCGGTGGGGGCCGTTCGGGACCAAGCGGGTCGCAAGGCAGGCCGCCGAGGCCGCGGTGTGCTCCGCGGGCGGCGTCCAGGGGCGCGTCTCAGGCGCGGCGGAAGGCCAGGGCGATGTTGTGGCCGCCGAACCCGAAGGACTCGTTGATGGCGGCGATGTCACCCTCCGGCAGCTCCCGGGGCTTGTCGCGGACGATGTCCACGGCCACCTCGGGGTCGAGTTCTTCGATGTTGATGGTCGGCGGGATCCTGCCCTCGTGCAGTGCCAGGATCGTCGCGATCGACTCCACCGCGCCCGCACCGCCCAGGAGATGGCCGGTCATGGACTTGGTGGAGGTCACGGCGACCTGGTCGGCCGCGGCGTCGCCCAGGGCCGCGCGGATCGCCCGGGTCTCCCCGACGTCTCCGGCGGGGGTGGACGTGGCGTGCGCGTTGACGTGCGCGATGTCGCTGGGCTTGAGGTCGCCGTCGGCCAGCGCCTGGTGGATGGCGCGCGCCTGGCCGGCGCCCTCGGGGTCGGGCATGACGATGTCGTGGGCGTCATCGGTGTAACCGGAACCCGCGGCGCGGGCGTAGACCTTGGCGCCGCGCTTGGCGGCGTGCTCGGCCGATTCCAGGATCACGATGCCGGCGCCCTCGCCCATGACGAAGCCGTCGCGCTCGGCGTCCCAGGGGCGGGAGGCCCCCTTCGGGTCGTCATTGCGCGTGGACAGGGCGCGCATGGAGGCGAAGGACGCGATGTTCAGCGGGTGGATCGCGGCTTCGGTGCCTCCCGCGATCACGATGTCGGCCCGACCGGCGCGGATCATGTCCATGGCGTTGCCGATGGCCTCGGCGCTGGAGGCGCAGGCGCTGACCGGGGCGTGGGCACCGGCACGCGCGGTGAACTCCAGGGCGACGGCCGCCGCCGGGCTGTTGGGCATGAGCATGGGCACGGTGAACGGAGAGACCCGCTTCCAGCCCTTCTCACGGAAGGTGTCGTACTGCTCCAGGATGGTGAGGATGCCGCCGATTCCGCTGGAGACCACCACCCCGAGGCGGACGGGGTCGATCTCCGGGGCGCCCGCGTGGTCCCATGCCTCCTGCGCGGCGATGAGGGCGAACTGCTGAGTCCGGTCCAGGCGACGCAGCCGCGGGCGCGGCAGCTTCTCGGAGGGCTCCTGCGCCACCTGCCCGGCGAAGTGCACCGGAAGCTTCTCGTGCCAGTCCTCCGGCAGCATGCTGATACCGGAGCGGCCGTCGAGGAGCGCGGACCATGTGGTCGCGACGTCACCCCCGAGGGGGGTGGTGGCGCCGAGGCCGGTGACGACGACATCGGTCTTGGACATGATCCAATCGCCCTTCTCGTGGGTCGTTCCCGGCTCTGTGCGCCGGGGGTGGCGGGATTGTTGGTCTGGGCGTCCATGGTGCGGACGGGCGGGCCGCCGGAACGGGGACCCGCCCCGGCGGCCCCACAGGCCTACTTCTGGATGAAGTTGATGACGTCCTGGACCGTCTTGAGGTCCTTGAGCTGGTCATCGGGGATCTCCACGCCGAACTTGTCCTGCGCGGCGACGGCGATCTCCACCATGGACAGCGAGTCGATGTCCAGGTCGTCCACGAAGCTCTTCTCAGGCGTGACCTCGGAAGGCTCGGTGCCGACGATCTCCTCGATGATCTCGCCGAGGCCGGCCAGGATCTCCTGCTCGCTGTGAGCCATGTCTTGTATCTCCTTGATTGACGTTTGTGGTGTCGGGCAAACCGCCCCGTTCGGGGCGGGCGGAACCGTGCTCGGTTCCTGAGTCTGGTTCAGGGGATGCGGATCACCTGTGCGGCGTAGACCAAGCCCGCACCGAATCCCAGGGTGAGCACGGTGCTCCCCGACGGCAGTTCCCCGCGCTCGACCATGCGCGAGAGCGCGAGAGGGATCGAAGCTGAGGAGGTGTTGCCAGCGGTGACGATATCGCGGGCCACAAGTGCCTGGGGTGCCCCCAGCTTGCGCGCGATGGACTCGACGATCCGCAGGTTGGCCTGGTGGGGCACGAAGGCGGTGAGCTCGGCGGGCTCCACGCCCGCCCGCTCCAAAGCCTCCAGGGCCACCCGGTGCAGCTCGGTGGTGGTCCACCGGAAGACGGCCTGGCCCTCCTGGTACAGGTACTTGCCCTCACGCAGGTAGATCTTGTCGGCGCGGTCCCCGGAGGAACCCCACACGACCGGTCCGATGCCGTGGTCCTCGGAGGCCGAGACCACGGCGGCCCCGGCTCCGTCGGCGAAGATCACGCAGGTGGACCGGTCCTCCCAGTCCACCCAGTCGGTGAGCTTCTCCGCACCGATGACCAGGACGTTCTGTGAGCTGCCGACGCGGACGGAGTCCGAGGCCAGCCCCAAGGCGTAGCAGAACCCCGCGCAGGCGGCGTTGAGGTCGAAGGCGCCGGGGGCGACGATGCCCAGCTTGGCGGCGACGGTGGCCGCGGCGTTGGGGATCTGCTCCTGCGCGGTGCAGGTGGCCACGATCACCAGGTCGATGTCCTCGGGGGAGAGCCCGCTGGTGGCCAGGGCCTTGCCCCCGGCTGCCACGGACATGCTCACCACGGTGTCGTCGGGGCCCGCGATGCGCCGCTCCTGGATGCCCACGCGGCTCTGGATCCACTCGTCGGTGGTGTCGACGCGGGCTTCCAGGTCGGCGTTGGTCACGACCTGGGAGGGCTGGTACTCGCCGAAGGAGCGGATCGCGGCGCCGCCGAGCGTGTTCGGGGAGTTGAACATGGTCACCCTTCCCGCTGGGAGCTTGCGGAGGTGGGGGTGCCCGCGTGCTCCTTGATGAGGGCGCCTGCGCGCTCGAGGTCGTCGGGGGTCTTCACCGCGAGGAGCTCGACACCGCGCAGTGCGCGCTTGGCCAGGCCGGTGAGCGTGCCCGCAGGGGTCAGCTCGATGAGTGCGGTGACGCCGAGGTCGGCGAGCGTCTGCGTGCACGCGTCCCAGCGCACCGGCGAGGAGATCTGGGCGACCAAGCGGTCCAGGTATTCGGCACCGGTGTCCACCACGGCGCCGTCGTTGTTGGACAGCAGACGCACCGAGGGGTCGCCGGTCGTCAGGTCCTGGGCGGCGGCGCGCACCCGCTCCACGGCCGGGGCCATGTGCACGGTGTGGAAGGCTCCGGCGACGGGCAAGAGGCGCAACCTGGCGCGCTCGGGCGGGTTCTCGGCGAACGCGGCCAGCTGTCCCATGGTGCCAGCGGCCACGACCTGGCCGGAGCCGTTGTCGTTGGCCGGGGTCAGCCCGGCCGCCTCGACGGCGGCCAGGACTTCCTCGCGCTTGCCGCCGAGGACCGCGGTCATGCCGGTCTCGGTCTGGGCGGCGGCGTCGGCCATCCCCCGACCGCGTTCGGCGACCAGCGCCATCGCGTCGTGGGGGGAGAGCACACCGGCGAGCGCCGCGGCGGTGAACTCACCGACGCTGTGGCCCGCGACGGCGTCCACGAGCGAGGGTTCGACCGGCAGCGGTGACTCGGGGCTGGAGAGCGAGCCAAGCATGGCGGAGGCCGCCGCGAGGCCGGCGCCCACCAGCAGGGGTTGGGCGACGGCGGTGTCACGGATCTCTTCCGCGTCCGCTGTGGTGCCGTAGCGCACCAGGTCGAGTCCGGTCACCTCGGACCACGAGGCGAACGTCTCAGCGATGCCGGGGAGTTCGAGCCACGGGGAGAGGAAACCGGGAACCTGGGCACCTTGGCCGGGAGCAACGATTACAAGCACAACAACAACCTTGCCCTGTAGGAGATCACCAGTTGGATGGGGAGAGACACGAACTTGGCGGGACGTCGTTTGTAGGTACCCCACAAAATGATGTCCGCAATGTGTCCCGAAGCCCTGAACGGGTGGAGGAGATCACTCTCCGACGGTACGCGTAGACCCGGATCCATCGCCCAGGGTGCCCCCGCGAGGACGGTTGACCACGGCTGCGGCGACCGCTGAGAGACAGCGGACCCGGGCGCATTGACCGGGGAACGGACCCAGGAGCGGGGTGGCGGGTCCTCAGCGGGGGAGGTGGGGATGCGAACCTAGAAGAGTGAGCACCGAACCCCAACCGACCGAGGACGACGCGGCCGTGCCCACCGGGGCCGACAGTCCTGAGGACCTGATCCGCGCCGAGACCGTCCGCCGCCTTGAACGCTCCATGGGAGTGCTGGGCACCGCGGCCGTCAGCCGTATGGAGGAGCGGCTCGGCTGGTTCCGCCGGATGTCGGCGCAGGACCGTTCGTGGATCGGGCTGGTGGCCCAGTCCGGGGTCGCCGCCTTCGTGGACTGGTTCCGTGACCCGGTCCGGGGCCGTCCGGCGATCACGGTGGAGGTCTTCGGCACCGCACCCCGCGAACTCACCCGCTCGGTCTCCCTGCAGCAGACCGTAGACATGATCCGCGTGGTCATCGAGGTGGTCGAGAACCAGGTCGAGGACCTCGCCGCGCCCGGCGGAGAGCAGCAGCTGCGCGAGGCCATGCTCCGCTACACCCGCGAGGTGGCCTTCAGCTCCGCCAAGGTCTACGCCCGTGCGGCCGAGTCCCGCGGTGCCTGGGACGCGCGGTTGGAGGCGATGGTCGTCGACGCGCTGCTGAACGGCGACCGGGAGGACGGCCTGCAGTCATGGGGCTCGGCGCTGGGCTGGTCCCACACCTCCGTGTTGGCGTTGGCCGGTGAGGCGGGAGAGGAGAACGGAAACAAGGTCATGGACGACCTGCGCTCCGCGGCCCGGCGCCAGAGGCACGACGTCATCGCCGGAATGCAGGGCCGCCAGGTGATCGTGGTGGTCGGGGTGGGCGACCGCTATCCCCCCGATGACCTCCCGGCCGCCGCCGCTGAGCCCCTCGCCGGCCTGTTCGGCCCGGGCCCCGTTGTGGTGGGGCCGGTGGTGGCCGACCTGCACTCCGCCGGGGCCTCCGTGCGGGCGGCCGTGCGGGGACTGCGGTCCGCCGTCGCCTGGCCCGACGCGCCCAGGCCCGTACTCGCGGACGACCTCCTGCCCGAACGCGCCTTGGAGGGTGACGCCGAAGCCCGGAAACAGCTCGTGACGGAGGTGTACCTGCCGTTGCGCGGGGCGGGCTCTCCCCTCCTGGACACGCTGTCCGTGTACCTCGAACACGCGTCCTCCTTGGAAGCGACAGCGCGCATGCTCTTCGTGCATCCGAACACGGTGCGCTACCGCCTCAGCCGAATCTCGGAGCTCACCGGACACATCCCCTCGGACGGGCGCGGTTCGTTCGTGCTCCGCGTGGCGGTGGCGCTGGGCAGGCTGTCCGAAACCCGAGACGGATGATCCGGATGGGCGGTATCAGCGCGGGAGTGGCGAGGATCTCAGACGCTTCGTAACCTGATCGTTGCCTGCCATATCGGCTCTCTTATGGAAGTTTCACCAGCGTCGGGTATGTCTGTGACTGACCGTGTGCGCCCGGGGACCACGCGAGAAGAGATAGCTTTGATACGGGCAGTGTGCTGGTGGAGCCGTGAGGCGACGAAAACCCTCGGGCGTCGCTCCCCGCACAGCCCCGTCACGACGTTCTTGGGGGGTCCAACGCTGTGGTCGAGCGACCGAGGAAGAAGTTCCGGATACTACGCCCGGTGATCGATTTCGTACTTCAGCCCACGCAGGAAGGCGAACTGCGCAGACGCGTGCTGTTCTGGCTTCCCGCGCCGATCCCGGTCATGGGGCTGGTCTACCTCCTGGTGGGCGGGACGTTTTCCGCCGCCGGGTGGACGATCCTGTTGGCTGCCAGTGTCGGAGTGGGCACACTGCTGCTCGCGATGATCGTGCAGCCCACACCGCTACCGGAAGGGCTCGCCCCGCCGGTCTCGGCCCGCCGCTCCCTGCACCGCTTCCGGCAGTTCACCCAGCTGCGGGTGGCGCTGTCGCTGGTGCCGATGGTCATCGGCGCGTCCGCCGCGCTCATCGGCGGCGGCATGTATCCGCTGTTCGCCTCGCTGGCTCTGGCCTGGCCGCAGCTGCTGATGGCCATGCCCACCTTCTTCACCATCACCAGGGCACGCCGCGCCATGGAGGCCTGGGGCACCACGGCCTACCTGTGGCACGCGCTTTCCCGTCCGGCCAAGGTCACGTGGCCGATCGCCACTCCGCTGGCCCGCTCCTACCGCTCCTGGAAGGCCGACCGCGCCCGGCGCCTGGCCCGGCAGAAGGAGCAGGACCAGCAGCAGGACAAGGCGTGGAAGGAGGCCGTCCGGGAGGAGAAGGCCAACCCGACCGAGGCCTCGGTACCAGCGGACAAGCCCGCACCGGACGCGAAGCCCTCGCTCGAACGCACCCGCAAGCTCCAGGCGCTGCCGGAGGAGAACGCGGACCAGGACAACGAGCCCACCGCGCTCATCCCCAAGCCCGAGTCACTCGGGACCGAAGAGGCGCCCTCCACCGCCAGCGACCAGGGCTCGGTGAACCGGGCCGCACGCCAGATCCTCGAACGGGGCGGCGCGCTGGGCTTGGGCGTGCGCCGCAGGCGACGGGGCAGCCAGTCCACCCGCAGACCGCACTCCAACAAGCCCTGACCGCGTCGGCGGCGCCCCAGCGCCGCCGGTAGCGGTTCCCGCACGCCCCTGGAAGCGCTCGGTGTACCGCCGTAGGCGTACGGCCTCAGAGGATCCCGGTCTGGTTGGCACGGATGATCGCCTCGATCCGGTTGCGCGCGCCCAGCTTCTCCAAGGTGCGCTGGACGTAGGTCTTGACCGTGTTCCTGGTCAGCCCCAGCTCGTCGGCGATCTGCGGGTTGGTCTCTCCCATGGCGATCCGCCGCAGGATCTCGTACTCGCGGCGGGTGAGCCCGTGCGCGCGGTAGCGCGCCTCCGTGGTCAGGGTGTCCGGGAGGTCGTCGGAGACCACCCGTTCCCCGTTCATCACCCGGCGGATCACGTCGATCAGATCCGCGCGGTCGGAGTCCTTGACCATGATCCCGTGGGCACCCGCGGCCAGGGAATCCACTCGTGAGGCGTGGTCCGGATAGGCGGTGAACAGGATGATGCGCGTGTCCTGCGTGCGCGCCAGCATCGACCGCACCACCTCGGGGCCGAGCATGTCCGGCAGCCGCAGGTCAAGCAGGACCACGTCGGGGCGGAGCAGCTCCAGCGCGTCGATCGCCTCCCGGCCGCTGCGCGCGTACCCGACCACTTCCATGAGCGCGGTGCTCTGCAGCGCCAGGGTCACCCCGTCGAGCACGATGGGGTGGTCGTCCACCACCAGAACCCGGATCGGCGCCCCGCTCATGCGCGGATCCACATCTGGAGGGTGGCGCCGCAGTCCTCGTTCGGACTGAGCGTCACTGTTCCGCCCACACGCGCCAGCCTTTCGGTGACCGAGGTGATGCCCAAGCCCGGCACCGGCCGTTTCCCGGAAGCGAACCCCACCCCGTCGTCGGCCACTGATACGGCCACCCCGCCGTCGACCTGGAAGACACTGACGATCGCGGAACGCGCCCGCGCGTGCTTCTCGACGTTGAGCAGCGCCTCGCGCACACCGGCGGCCAAGGCGCTGACACGGGCGCTGTCCAGCGCTGGGAGGTCGGTCAGGGTGATGACGCGCGCGGGGGCCCCGGTGCGCTTCTGGAAGGCTTCGCAGTGCTCGCGCAGGCTGACACCGAGGGCCACCTCTTCCGGCGGCGTGTGCAGCACCCGCAGTGAACCCCGGAGGGCCGCGGTGGCCTCGGCCGCGTGCTGTTCGATGGTGCGCAGCCGCTCGCGGACCTCCTGGTCGAGCCCTTCGCACTGTCCCAGGGGCCGGACCCCGGCGCCCACTGTGTACAGGAGCGCGCCCACCGTGTCATGGAGTTCGATCGCCAGACGCCGCCGCTCCTCGTGCACGGCGACCTCGGCCGCGTGCCTGGCGCGCTCTGCGACCACCCTCGCCGCGGCCGTGCGTGCCGCGACCTCCTCCATGGCGTGGGTGTTCCGGTCGCTGATCGGGTCCACCTCCCGGTTGGCGCCGTAGAGCAGTCCCAACAACCGTCCGTTGTGTGTGATGGGCACGGCGACCATCGCCTTGAGGCCCTCCGCACGCACCAGGGCCTTGTAGTGGCTGGTGATGAACTGGTCGGTGCAGTAGTCGTTGACCCGCGAGGCGCGGCCGGTGGCGATGGTCTGTCCGCCCAGCCCCGTGCCCTCATGGACCACAGTCCCGTCTAGCTGGCCGGTGGCCGCGTTGACGGTGTTGCACAGGATCCATCCGCCGCCGTCGTCGTCGGGTACACCCGACCAGGCGATTTGCAGTCCGGTCGCGTCGGGGACGGTGGCAGTCATGCGCCGCGTCGCCGCGGCGGGGTCCAGGAGAGCCAGAACTTCCGCGTAGTCCCTCTCCAGTGACTGAGTGGCACGCACGACCCCCGGGTCACGGGGGAAGTCGGGGGAGTTTCCCATGCGACGTACGCCTTCCGTTCACACTGTTCACGGGCTCTTTACATCCTCACGCCTGGATGCCGGGGACGTCCATCTCCGATGGGAGACCCCCACACGCCGCTGGTGGAGCGTGTGGCGTGCGCCACACAATCATCGTGCATGGCGGAGCCGCGACACCAGTCGTAGATCGGCAGCGACCCGTCCGGCCGCCCCTACCGGTCTCACCACTCCTCGCTGACAGCTGTCCAGCCGGGAAACGGACCCTGGTTCACCCCCGACACAGAAGGGAGTCCGGACATGACACTCACGTCGGCGCCCCCAAAGCGCCGCATGAGCCGAGTGGCCTTTGCCAGCCTTACCGGCACGACCATCGAGTTCTACGACTTCTTCATCTACGGAACCGCCGCCGCCCTGGTCTTCAACCGGGTGTTCTTCCCCGAGCTCGGCGCCGCCCAAGGCACGGCGCTGGCGTTCGCGACCTTCGGCGTGGCCTTCGTCGCGCGCCCCTTCGGATCCATCCTCTTCGGCCATTTCGGGGACCGCATCGGGCGCAAGGGCACGCTGGTGTCGACACTGCTCCTCATGGGCGGTGCCACGGTGGCGATCGGCCTGCTGCCCAGCACCGACACGATCGGCGCCCTTGCTCCCCTGCTGCTCGTGGTCCTGCGCGTTCTGCAGGGCGTGGCCGTGGGCGGTGAGTGGGCGGGCGCGACCCTGCTCACCGCCGAGTACGCGCCACCCAAGAAGCGCGGCATGTACGCCCTCTTCCCGCAGCTGGGCCCCTCCGTGGCCTTCGTCCTGGCCAGCGCGACCTTCCTCATCACGACCCTGTCGATGAGCGACGAAGCCTTCATGTCCTGGGGCTGGCGGATCCCGTTCCTGCTCAGCATCGTGCTCATCCTGTTGGGCCTGTACGTGCGCCTGAGCATCGAGGAGACCCCCGTCTTCCGCGACCGGGCCAAGCCCAAGACCGCCGCCCGTATGCCCGTCGTGGAGGCCTTCCGGCAGCAGCCGCGCGACATCGCGCTGAGCGCGGGTGCGCTGGTGATGTTGTTCGGCTTCTTCTACGTCGGCGTGACCTACCTGACCAACTACGGGACCGAGATCCTCGGACACTCCTTCTCCGAAGTGCTCGCCGTCGGCATCCTCGCGGGCGTGGTCTTCGCCGGGACGACCGTGCTGGCGGCGATCCTGTCCGACCGCTACGGCAGGCGCAAGCTCATCATGTTCGGCAACGCTCTCGCCCTGCTCATGGGTGCCGCGCTCTTCCCGATCATGGACCAGGGATCTCTGGCCGCGTTCGCTCTGGGTGCCTGTCTGACTCTGGGCGTGGTCGGCTTCTCCTACGGGCCCGCCGGTGCCCTGCTGCCGGAGATCTTCGCGACCCGCTACCGCTACACCGGTGCCGGGATGGCCTACAACATCGCCGGCGTGCTCGGCGGCGCCGTCACCCCTCTGCTGGCAGCGCAGCTGGTGGGCGCGTTCGGCAGCCACGGGATCGGGTTCTACCTGTCCGGGCTCGGCCTGCTGAGCCTGCTGTGCATGATGGCCCTGCGGGAGAGCAAGGACAACACCATGTCCGACTCCAGCACGGGCTGACCGGTGACCGGGGGTTGGGTCGGATCCTGATCCACCCCCGGGACCGGACCCGCCCGGAACGGCGGCGCGGCGGAGGTCAGGCGGGCAGAGCGCCCGGGGCGGGCCAGTCGCCGTCCAGGAGGCGCCTCAGGCGGCGCCCAGAGTGGGTCACCGGCAGCTCGGACCACGCCCCCGCGGGCCGAAGGATGGCCACCTGCCGTAGGGCGCACAGGAGTGAGTACAGGCGCAGCAGGTCTAGGATTCGGGGGACGTCGAACAGTTCCGGGTAGTGCTCGGCCAGCCCGCGCAACACCTCGGGATATGGCCCTCCGCCGGTCAGCACGTCGTTGTCGGCCTGATCCACCATGTCCTGGAGATCAAGCGAGGGCGGTCCGAAACGCACCCATTCCCAGTCCATCAGTGTCAGAGCGCCCCCGTGCCACCACAGGTTGGCCATGTGCCCGTCACCGTGGACGAGCCCGTGCCGGGCCGGATCGTCCACAGCCGGCTCCAGGGTGCGTAGCTCCTCGACTGCCTTGACGGCCTCCGTGAGCAGCCCGGTGTCCGCGCCCGGCAGCTCGCGGGTGAGTTCGGCCAGGTCCAGGCCCCGGTCCACGGGGAGCGGAAGGATGTCGGCGCCGATCAACGCGGTGAGTGATCCCTCCGTCAGCCCGGGGCGGGTGGTCACCAGCTCGGCGACCTCCGCCGGGGGACTCCAGTCGTGGAGTGCGCGCAGGGCCTCGCCGTACTGCCGCAGCGCCGAGCCGCGCTCCGCCGCCCCGAGTACGGGCCAGGCCGCGCTCAGCGGGCGTCCTGGAAGGCGACGTGACACCGCGTACGAGAGCGGGACCCCGTGTGCGTCGAGGTGACCGTTTTCGAGGACCTCCGGGCGCGGGACGCTCTCCGGCAGACTCCGAGCGACCGCCGACTCCCGGTCCATTCGGGCCAGGTCCCCGCGCCAGGCGATCCGCAATACCACGGCGCCGAGCCGGGCGTGGTCCAACAGCCAGACGTCGTTGGAGTCGCTCGCCACGGGTGTGGGTGGAGAAAGCGGCGTCAGTCCCGCCGCCGTGCACACGTGCCGCAACCGCTCGGCGCGCTCCATAGGCTCTCCACCCCTCGACCTTGACGGTGCAACGGGTAGGTCCTATCAGCGTGGGGGGTGGGGAAGCGATGCGTTTTCCTTCGTGCCCCCTTCCCCGGTGGGCCCGGTCCCGAGGGCTGTCAGACCCGGGCGCGGCGGCGGACCTCGGGCAGGGCGCCGTCGCCGCCCTGGGGGCAGTGGTACCAGCGGGCCTCGGCCTCGCGCCCGTCGAAGGCCACCTCGCCGATGGTGTTGCCGAAGTAGGGCCGCTCGGCCATCCGCCAGCCCAGCGGGCTGCGGCGTACCCGGGCCATCCGGGTCATGATCCGCCCGGCCACGTGGAAGGGCCAGCTCGCGGAGAGGGCCGCGGCGCGGCGGAAGTTCGGCGGTAGCTGGTTGCACAGGGCCGAGGAGACCAGCTGGGTCACCCGGGAGCTCGTCTCACCCGCGCGGGCCCGGGCCCGCGCCAGATAGGAGAAGTGGACGTCCCCGCTGAGCAGCAGCACGGTGGCGGGTGCCGGGCCGCGCTCGCCTCGGGCCACCTCCAGCACCGCGTCGGCGAGGCGGTGGAAGGAGTACTGGAAGGCGCCCCAGTGCTCCAGGTCGAGGGCCTGCCGGAGCTTCTCCGCGGGGCCGCGTGCCGCCGAACCCCAGGCACCGCCGCACACGGCCTCGTTCCAGGCCTCCAGGTGGTGTACTGACGGCGGCAGCAGCACCGGGACTGTTGAGGCCACCACAAGGTGTTCCGGGCCGCCGGTGAGGTGCTCGTCGAGCCACTCGTGCCCTTCGGGGCCCAGGATGGACCGGGAGCCGTCAGAGGGGTCTCCTTCGCCCAGGGCACGGGCGCAGCGGGTGTCCGTCACCAGGATCCGCACACCGCCGACGTCGTGGCGGTGGCTCCACCGGTAGGAGGAGGGTTCGCTGTGCGCCTGCCACGCGAAGGAGTCGAGGGTGTCGCCGGCGTCGGCGTCCCGTTCGATGTGGTCGCGGAGCTCGGCCCACAGGGGGTCCTTGGCACGTGCGTCGGGGGAGAGGTTTCCCACGTGCTGGTACACCCAGTACGCGCCGAGTCCGCTGGTCACCCGGGTGCGCCACCACGGGTGCTCGTCCATGTCGCGCCGCCAGGCCGCTGAGGTGTTCCAGTCGTCGCGGATGTCGTGGTCGTCGAAGACCATCAGGGTGGGGACGGTCGACAACAGCCACCGGACCTGGGGGTCGGACCAGGCCTGCCTGTAGAGCTCGGCGTACTCGTCGTAGCGCACGACCTCGTCTTCGGGGGCGTCATCCCCGTTGTCGCTCCGCCGCACCTGCTTGAGCCGTGCTTGCTGGAGGTAGGCGCGCATGGGTTCCTGGATCTCGTCGGCGTAGACCTGGTCGCCGATCAGCAGGAGCACCAGGTTGCCGTCCGCACCCTTGCCCTCGAACCCCTCCTGGGCCAGTCGACGGGCGGTGGCGCGGAGCATGTCGGGGCCGTAGCGGACCAGGCCCTCGGGGGTGTCGCCGGTGGGCGTGTGGCAGGACCCGTAGAGGAGGCGGGTGGGCGCCTCGGGGTCCAGGGTGCGCAGGACGCTGGGCGGCAGAGGGCTGTCGGGTTCGGGCCAGACCCGGTCCTCACCGAGGAACACCTCGTAGGGGAGCGCGGCACCGGAGGGCAGGCCCTCGATTTCGCACACGGCGTAGTGGTGCCCGTGGACCGTGAAGGTCCGGGCGGCCGATACCGCCCCGCCGTCCACGCGGACCCGGACGTCACAGGGGGCGTCCGTCTCCACCCACACGGTCGCCGTGGTGGGTCCGACGTGCCGCAGCAGCGGCCCCAAACGTAACGAGACAGTCACCCTTTCCCCTTCTTTTCTCCAGTTTCACACATGCTTCCGCCGAGTATGGACCCTTTCGGGTCCGCCTGTCGTCCACAGGTCGAGGGCGGATGGTTGCACCGGGGGCCCGGCTGCGCGATGGTGGCGCTATGCGGACACAGATCCTCGAGCTGCACACCGGCGGATCGGAGAGCATCACCGACATCACCGGACAGTGCGGCGACTTCGTCGCCAGGAGCGGCGGTGACGGCCTGCTCAACGTCTTCGTCCCGCACGCGACCGCGGGTGTGGCGATCATCGAGCTGGGCGCGGGGTCCGACGACGACCTCCTCGCCTCCCTGGACGACCTGCTACCCGCCGACGACCGGTGGCGGCACAAGCACGGATCCCAGGGCCACGGGCGTTCACACGTCATGCCGGCGTACGTCGCTCCCCAGACCACGGTGCCGGTGCTGTCCGGCAGACTCGAACTGGGGACGTGGCAGTCCATCGCGATCGTCGACCTGAACATCGACAACCCGGAGCGGCAGATACGCCTGTCCTTCCTGGACTCGGCATGAGAAGACCCGGAGCGTGGCCGGTTCGGCCGCGCGTTGACGGGACATGCCACTACCGTGTGAACTAGGCCATCAGCGATGGTTACGGACCCACGTGACGGGCGACGAGAAGCCCGGCATCGTTGTGACAACTGCTTCGTGCAGGCAAGATTGAGAAAAACCATCTGTGGAGGAGAACTTTCGTGAGCGCGACCGCGGGCCAGGCACAGAGCGAACGCGGCTTGGCTGACCGACTCGGATTCAAGCCGGGTCAGGTGGTGCAGGAATTCGGCTTCGACGACGACGTTGATGAGGGACTGCGCGCATCCATCGCCGAACTCACCGGCGAGGCGCTGGTCGACGAGGATTTCGACGGGGACGTCGATGCGGCACTGCTGTGGTGGCGGTCCGACGAGGAAGGCGACCTCACCGACGCCCTGATGGACACCGTGACCCTGATCGCCGACGGCGGGACCATCCTGGTCCTCACGCCGAAGGCCGGACGTGAGCTACACGTGTCCCCCAACGACGTCGCCGAGGCTTCCAACACCTCTGGGCTGTCCCAGACCAGTGCGGTCAGCATCGGCGCCGACTGGTCGGGTACCCGCCTGGTCGTTCCCAAGCGGTAACGGTCAGCACCCGCACAGGGTGAGACGTCCGGTGCCGCGCGCCGCGGAGGACACGGCGCGCGGCGCTGCAGGGCGCCCGCTGACCGGCGGGCGCCGATTCCGGCCTGTGTGCCGACGACGACGAACGCGAGTATGACCGAGACCCTCACCGTGGGCGCCATCGCGCCCGAGATCGCCCTCCAGGACCAGTACGGCCAGGACACCGTCCTGAGCGCCCACCGCGGCGGCCCCGTCCTCGTGGTCTTCTACCCGCTGGCCTTCTCCGGCGTGTGCTCCGGCGAACTCGCGGACCTGAAGGAACAGCACGCCGAGCTCAAGGAGCTGGGCGTCACCGTCCTCGCGGTGTCCGTGGACTCCACTTTCGCCCTGCGTACCTGGTCCGACCGCGAGGACTTCCCGTTCGCGCTGCTATCGGACTTCTGGCCGCACGGCGCGACCGCACAGGCCTACGGGGTCTTCGACGACCAGCGGGGCGTGGCCCGCCGGGGCACGTTCCTCATCGACTCCGAGGGCGTCGTACGATGGTCGGTGCAGACCCCCATCGGTGAACCCAGGGATGTCGCCGAGTATGTCCACCAGGCCCGGAGCCTGACGGGATAATTCAGGCGCGACGACCTCCGGGAAGCGGTATGATCTCTCGCGACGCACCGGGCGCGTAGCTCAGTTGGTTAGAGCAATTGCCTTACAAGCAATAGGCCAGGGGTTCGAGTCCCTTCGCGCCCACTCCACTCCGGAACGACCCTGCTCGGGGGCCTTCGGCCGCCTCGCCGGGTCGTTTCGTCGTTTCTTCTGGGGGACGGCCCCCAGACCCCCGGTGTGGGGCTTCGCCCCACGGGTTGTAGTTGGTTTGCCCGGGGTCCACTTCACTCCGGAACGACCTTGCTCGCGCGTGACCGCGCTCGCCGGGTCGTTTCGTTGTTTGTTCTGTGGGGACGACCCCCAGAGATTCCCGGGCCCCGACGGGCTCGGACAGTCCTGTCGGCGCTCACGTGGTCAGCTGACATCTGCCCGTGGGACCGGCTGAGCACTGCGTCGAGTTGCTACAGGCCTACGCGGATGCGGGCGCGCACCAAGTGCTCCTGTGGCCGATCGCGGACCCGATCAACCAGTTGGAGCTGTTCACCACGCAGGTACGGACCCACCTCGATCCCGCCTGAACAGGACGGTGGCGTCGGATGCGGAAACTTTGGAGCAGACGATGACCGGTGAGAGGCCAGGGCGTTCATGGGTGGGCGACCGCTACGCCGATCACTCCGGCCACCACCGGTCCTTCGACGACTGGTTCCTCGGTCAGCTCCCGCCGGGACCGGGCGATCGGATCGTGGACGCGGGCTGCGGATCAGGCGAGTTCACCGCCCGTCTCGCCGGTCTTGTCCCGGACGGTCAGGTGATCGGTGTGGAACCGGATGTGTCCATGCTGGCGGTCGCGACACGGCACAGGGCAGAGAACCTGGAGTTCCGCCAGGGACGGCTCCAGGATCTCGACCGCGTGTGCGAACCGTCGTGGGCCGATCTCGTCGTCAGCCGTGCGGTGTTCCACTGGCTGGCGCTGGATGACTACCTGCCCAGCTATCAGGCAGTCGCCCGGGTCCTGCGACCAGGCGGCTGGTTTCATGCCGAATCGGGTGGTGCCGGCAACGTCGCGCTGGTGCGGGGGCTCCTCGACGATGTGGCCTACGGGCTGGGGTTCGAGTCGGCAGCGGTCACGTTTCCGGACCCCGGTTCCGTGCTGGAGCTTTTGGAGCAGGCGGGTTTCGAGATCCGGCGTTCAGGCGTCATGACGGTGGCCCAGCGTCGATCCTTCGACCGGGAACAGCTCCTGGGCTTCATCCACACCCAGGCACTCATGGCGTACAACACCGGCCCCGGCGACGTCGGCCTTGACCGGTTCGTCAACGCGGTCAGCGAGCGAGTCGACGAACTGAGACGCCGCGACGGCTCCTACGACCAGACCTTCGTCCGCCTGCACGTCCTTTGCCGACGTCCCGAGTGACCCTGGTAGGTGCCGCTGGGCACGTGCGGCGACGGGGCGCGGACGGTGTTCCGCCCGCGCCCCGGGGCCCGCACAGTGCATCAGTCCGTGATGGTCCAGGTGCCTCTGCGGTGGTTGCGGGCGTCACTGTCGGGGTCGTAGTTGCCTTCGGTGTTGCCCGCGATGTCCGCGGAGAACCAGTGGACGGTGGTGGTCTCCTCGATCAGCAGGGTCTCCAGGTCCCCGCGCACACCCGTCAGCTCCAGCTTGGGGGAGTCGAAGGTCGGGCGGCTGCCGTCGAGGGTGTAGTAGATCTCCGCGGGTTCGGTGGTCTCGAAGGTGACCTCCACCGGCCCGGAGTGCTCGCCCGCGCGCGGGGAGACGTCGGAGCGCGGCCGGACCTGGTCGTCCTGGTATTCCAGGGCCACCTCCAGCATGTTGTACAGGCCGTTGGAGTACTCCATGCCCTGGGCGTGGGCCTCCTCCCACGGCGGCTGGAACCCTTCCTGCCCCAGCTCGAAGTTCCACGCGAAGATGTCGTGCCCGTACCAGAGGTGGTCGCCTGAGTTGCCCGCCGCGGAGTAGAGCACGTCGATGATCGGTCCGGTGCGGGCCGGGGTCACCACCGTGTCGCGGTGCTCCTTGATCGCGCCGAGGATGCTCTCCGAGGACTCCCAGAAGTAGGCCTCCTCCATCGCCGTGGGCCTGGGGGTGGGTTCGCGGTCCTCGGCGATGTAGGCGCCGGGGGACCACATGAAGTAGTCGCCGGAGGAGTGGATGTTCATCGAGAAGTCGATGTTGTCGTAGGTGTCGACCAGCCACTCCAGGTTCTGGTTCTCCGGCTGCGACATCGGGCCCTCCTCTTCGGGCCCGGCGTAGGTCTGGCTGGTGCAGTCGAAGGAGGCGCCGGAGTAGCCGTCCCACAAGGTGTACTCGCCGTAGTTGCGGTTGTTGTCCACGCCCCACTGCGCGCCCTGTTCCACGGCCCACTGGTCGCGGGGGCCGTCGGTGTCGCAGTAGTTGGTCATGTTCTTGCGGTGCATCGGCTCGTCGTAGAACGAGTAGTTGGCGCCGTCGGGGTTGAACGAGGGCATCAGGAAGATGTCCAGCTCGTCCACCAGGTCGGTGGTGGTGTCGTGGAGGCCGTAGTTCTGCACCAGGCGCTCGGCGGTCTCGATCGCCACCAGCGGAGTCTGCCACTCGCGGGCGTGCTCCTGGGAGTAGCCGAGCACACCGGTGCCGGAACCGTCCCGGTCGGCGCCGATCCGCAGCGCGTAGACCGTCGCCGGGTCGCGGGACACGTCGTCAGGAGCGTTGAGGAAGTCGCTGGCCTGCACTGTTTCGGCCTGCACCACCCCGTCCCCGGCGTTGTCGCGGAAGGTGAAGGCCCGGACCAGGTCGTCGGCCTCGGCGTTGATCGCTTCCACGGTCTCCGCGGCAGTGGTGGTGATCGCGCCGCTGCCGTCGGTGGCCAGGCTGACGGCGATCTCGTCGCCCTCAACGCCCACCGACAGCTCGGAGTCGGGCGTGTAGGGGTCGACCAGGTCCACCACGATGTCGTTGCCGCCCTCGTGGCCGTAGTCGAGCGACTCCACGACCACTCCGCGGTCGGCGTTCTCGCCGTCGATCGCCACACCGAGGATCGCCTGCGCGTGCCGACGGTAGCCGTTGGTCTGGTTGGGCAGTTCGACGACCTCGGCGATGTCGGGGTAGTCGTCCGCGATCTGGTGGATCCGGTCGTAGAGCTCGTCCGGGGTCATGTACGCGTTGAGGAAGTCGGTGTGGGGCAACGGGTCCCCGGGCCCGTCGGGGTCGGGCAGCCACTCGGTCACGTCCGCCTCGGCGGTGCCGCCGTTGGGGCTGGTGACCCGGATACGTCCGGGCTGGTCTTCCACCTCGTCCTGGCCGCGGTGGTACATGTACACCCCGACGTCGACGAAGGGGCTCAGCTCCTGCGTGCCGCCGTCACCGATCTCCGTGCCCGGACCGGCGTCGCGTTCCACGGTGAGCTCGAAGTCCTCGTCCTGGCCGAAGCTGGAGTCGACCTCCACGGACAGGAAGTCCCCGTCGCGGCCCTCGAAGTAGTCCGCGCGCAGGATCTCCAGGTCGTCGGTGTCGGACTGGGTCCCCGGCCCGCCTTCGGGTTCGTTCTCGGCGCTCAACCGCGCGATGGTCGCCTCGCGCTCTTCGACGCGCTCCTCCGCGTCGGCCTCGGTGTAGAGCACGTCACCGAAGGTGAAACCGGCGTCTGTATAGGTGTCCGCGTCGAAGGGGGAGATCACGACCTGGGCGACGAATCCGTCGTCGTCGCCGTTCTCGTCGGCCGGGTCCAACTGGGCGATGTCGCCGCCCAGTTCGACGAGCCGGTCCAGGTCGTCGCGGTCCTCCAGGAAGACCTCCACCACTGCCGTCTCGTCCAGTTCCAGGTCCGCGGCGGTGGTCTCGGCCACGGTGGGTACGGCTGTCGGTATCAGCAGCGCGAGGGCCGCACCGGTGACGGTCCCGGTCCGGCGGGCACCCCGCAAGCCGGGCAATATCACTGACTGTCCCATCCCGATCCTTCTGCTCAGCACGGACCGGGCCGGTCGGCCGGTGGTCCGCGACGCTTGGCGCCGCCACCGTTCGGGCAGCGGCGGAGAGCGGGCACGGTCAGGTCGGCCGCGGAACCACTGGACAGCACTCACACCGTCGGGCTTCTTGTGCTCAGTGATGGGGGAGGACGTGGGGGTCGGGGGATGCGGGGGAAGTGCCTGGGTGGACGGCGCGGCCACCGTCGCGTACCCGAATCTGGCTGTTCGTCAGAGGCTTCCGTGTTGCCGTGGTCGCGTCAAGGACGGTAAAGCGAAAAACTTTGACTACTTGGCCTGAGCGCTGCTTCCGGTGCCGAATTTCACCGGAGTTATCGCTGTTCAGGGTGGTATCGTGCCACTGTGCACCTTCCCCTTTACCTCTGATTCGAGCCTGAGCGCCCGCCACCACTCCACCGTGGCCGCGGGTGCCTGACGTATGCACTGGCCCGTTCTGGGCCGTCCGTCAGCTCGAAGAGCTCCCGCACACCCGTCGCGAACCCGCCGGGCGGAGCTCTGTTCGGAGGAACTTTGGCTACCCTCAACCCCGAGTCCGCCTTGCCCGCCGGAGAGCGGGCCCAACTCACCGCGAACGGCATCCACATCGATCGCGGCGGCCGCACGGTCCTGTCCGCTGTGGACATGACCGTCACACCCCGCTCCCGCTGGGGCGTCGTGGGCGAGAACGGCCGCGGCAAGTCCACGCTGCTGCACATCCTGGCCGGGGCGCTCGAACCCGACGCCGGGACCGTACGCCGCATCGGCACCCTCGGCGTCGCCGAGCAGGAGATGCGGGCCACCGACGGCCGCATCGTCGGGGACCTGGTCGACATCGAACTCGCCGACGCCCGCACTGCGCTGGACGCGCTCGACGCCGGTGCCGAAGGGCTTGCCTCCGGTGATCCCGAGGCCGCGGAGAGGTACGAGGCGGCGCTGCGCACCGCGGAGGTACTCGACGCGTGGGACGCCGACCGCCGCGTGGACCTCGCACTCGACAACCTGGGCGCCGTCACCGACCGGTCGCGGCCGCTGGCGGAGCTGTCCGTCGGGCAGCGCTACCGCGTCCGACTCGCCTGCCTCCTGGGCGCCTCGCACGACTTCCTTCTCTTGGACGAGCCCACCAACCACCTGGACGCAGCCGGGCTCGACTACCTGACCAGGCAGCTGCGCGGCCACCGGAACGGTGTGGTGCTGGTCAGCCACGACCGGGCCCTGCTGTCGGACGTGGCCACGACCATGCTCGACCTCGACCCGAGCCGGGACGGCGGTCCCCGCGTCTACGGCGGGGGTTTCGCCGGGTACCAGGTGGGGCGGCGGGCCGAACGCGAACGCTGGGCCGCCGAGTACGAGCAGCAGCGGGCCGAGCACGCCCGTCTCACCCAGGACCTGTCCGAGGCGCAGAACCGTCTGGTCAGCGGATGGCGCCCCGACAAGGGCACCGGCAAGCACCAGCGGGCGACCCGCGCGCCCGGGCTCGTCCGTTCCGTCCACCGGCGGCGCGACGACCTCGAGGCGCACGCGGTCACCATGCCGCCGCCCCCGATGCGGTTCCGCATGCCGGAGCTGCCGACGCGGCCCGGGGTGACCCTGCTCAGGGCCGAGGAGGTCACCGTCGCGGGGCGCCTGACCGAACCGGCCACGTTCGACCTCGACTCCGGTTCGCGGCTGGTGGTCACCGGACCCAACGGTGCGGGCAAGTCCACGCTCCTGTCGGTGCTCGCCGGGCGGATCGCCCCGACCGGGGGGAGCGTGCGCACCGCACGCACCGCCCGGGTGCGCCTGCTGGCCCAGGAGTCGCCGCGTGCCGCTGCACGGCGGGCCCGCGACGTGTTCGCCGCGCACATGGGGCGACTCGTCAGCGAGGGGGCGCTCCCGGAGGGGGAGACGGTCTCCCTGAGCGCCCTCGGGCTGCTCTCGTCGGCCGACGCCAACCGGCCGCTGCGCGACCTGTCCATGGGTCAGCAGCGCAGGCTCGACCTCGCCCTGGCGCTGGCCTCTCGGCCGCACGTGCTGTTGCTCGACGAGCCGACCAACCACCTCTCGATCGCCCTCGTCGACGAGCTCACCGAAGGGCTCGAAGCCACCGGGGCGGCGGTGGTGCTCGCCACCCACGACCGGCAGCTCCAGCGGGACGTCGGTTCCTGGGACCGGCTGGCGTTGGACCCAGCCGCACCCGCAGCACAGTTGGCGGGCCAGGGGGCGTCGAACGGAGGCGGTGTCTGAACCACCCGCGGGGCCCATCGATAGAGACCGGGGAGGACGGGGCGGTCCGGACGGGAGGATTCGACGTGTGTAGCATGACCCGCGTCACACCAGGGTCCAGCCCTTGGCCACCGCCCCGCGCGCCGGTGGAACCGACCCCCCTTGGAGGTCCCGTGAAGGCACGCACCACCGCCCTCGCCGCCCTGTCGGCCACCCTTCTCGTCGCGGGCTGTGCCGGCGCCGACGAGGGGGAGGAGCCCGGAGACGCCGTCCAGGGAGAGAGCGCACTCGACGACGTCCTCGACAGCGGCACACTCCGTGTGTGCACGACCGGCGACTACCAGCCCTTCACCTACCTGGACCCGGAAGACGACGAGTTCACCGGTATCGACGTCGACCTGGCACGTGACCTGGCCGAAGACATGGATGTGGAGATCGAGTGGGTCCAGACCAGCTGGGACGACCTGATGGAGGACTTCCTCGCGGACTGCGACATCGCGGTGGGCGGTATCTCGATCAGCACCGAACGCGCCCAGCAGGTCTACTTCTCCGCGCCGACCATGGAGGACGGGAAGACGCCGATCACCCTGTGCGAGAACGTCGACGACTACCGGACCATCGAGCAGATCAACCAGCCGGGCGTGCGCTCCATCATGCCCAGCGGGGGGACCAACGAGGTCTTCGCGGAGGAGCACTACCCCGAGGGTGAACTCATTCGCCACGACAACAACACCATCTTCGACGAGATCGTTGCAGGCAACGCCGACGTCATGACCACCGACGCCTCGGAGACACTGTGGGTCGCCAACGAGTACGAGGAGCTCTGCGCGGTCAACCCCGACGAGCCCTTCGACTACTTCGAGAACGGCTACATGCTGCCCCGCGGCGATGACGTCCTGAAGCACTACGTCGACCAGTGGTTGAACATCGCCCTCAACGACGGGACCCGCGACGAGATCGCGGAGCCGTGGTTCGGTGAGGACGTGGACTTCTGACCCGCCCCAGGACCACAACCCCCAAGGACCGGCTCAGGCACCGGGTCTGGGATCTGCTCGACACACACGGTGCGGGCAGGTCCGGGCCGGTACACGGCGAGATCCCGGACTTCCACGGGGCGGACCGGGCCGCCGCGCAGATGGCCGAACACCCGCGCTGGGCCGCGGCCCGGGTGGTCACTGCCAACCCGGACCGGGCCCAGTCCGAGGTCCGCCTCCTCTCCCTGCGAGGTGGGAAGACCGTGTACACGGCGGTGCCCAGGATCGCCGCCCCCGAGCCCTTCTACGAGATCGACCCCGCCGTCCTCACCACGGACCCCGAGGTCCTCGCCACGGGCCGGGGCGCCGCGCAGCACGCGCCCCGTACCCCGATCGAACGGATGCGGCCGGTCGACGCCGTCGTCTGCGGCAGTGTGGCCGTCAACCGTCAAGGCGTGCGCATCGGCAAGGGCGCCGGGTACAGCGACATCGAGATGGCCCTGCTCGCCCAAGCCGGGCTGATCGACGAGCGCACGCTCATCGTCACCACCGTGCACGCACTCCAGGTGGTCGACGAGGCCATCCCCGAGGCGGCGTACGACGTGAGCGTGGACCTGATCGTCACCCCCGAGGAAACCATCGAGTGTCCTCCCCGACGGCGCCCTGCGGGGATCGCTTGGCAGGAGCTGGGGGAGGAGAAGATCGCGGCCATCCCCGTCCTCCGGAACCTCCAGCGTGCTCTCTGGGACAGTGAGCACGGCACACGGTGAGTCCGCTCCCACGGTCGCCGGGTACCGGATGTGGCAGGCCACCCTGAACGGTGGCCGCTGAACGGGCCGATTGTGGCAAACCTCGCCCTGAAGGGTGACGGGCCGGGTTGGGGCGGGGTGCCTTTTGTGGAGATCCCACAAAGCGGCGGCGCTGGTGTGAGCAATTCAGGACATTGGTGTTCCAGGGGGTCATCGACCAGGCTGGAGAGTAGGTGCAGGCGGCGCTCCGGGACGCGGACGCCGCCTGCTGTGCGTCAATACGTGGGGAGCTCAGTCGGTGTTCAGTCGTGTCGCCATCGTCAACCGTGGTGAGGCCGCTATGCGGCTCATCCACGCCGTCCGGGACCTGTCCGCGGAAACCGGGACGCACATCGAGACGGTCGCCCTCTTCACCGACGCCGACCGCGACGCGACCTTCGTCCGCGAGGCCGACATCACCTACCCGCTGGGTCCGGCCTCGGCCCGCCCCTACCTGGACCTCGCCGTTTTGGAGCAGGCCCTGGTGGAGACCAAGGCCGATGCCGCCTGGGTCGGCTGGGGCTTCGTCGCCGAGGACCCGGCCTTCGCCGACCTGTGCGAGAAGATCGGCGTCACCTTCGTCGGCCCGAGCGGCGAGGCCATGCGCAAGCTCGGCGACAAGATCGGCGCGAAGCTGATCGCCGAGGAGGTCGGTGTCCCGGTCGCACCGTGGAGCCGCGGTGAGGTCTCCAACCTCGAGGACGCTCTGCGCGCCGGGGACGAGATCGGCTATCCACTGATGCTCAAGGCCACCGCCGGCGGCGGCGGGCGCGGGATCCGCATGGTCGCCTCGGGCGAAGACCTGGCCGAAGCCTACGAGCGCACCAGCCAGGAGGCGCTGCGCGCCTTCGGCTCCGGCGTGGTCTTCCTGGAGCGCCTCGTCACCGGCGCCCGCCACGTCGAGGTGCAGGTCATCGCGGACGGCCAGGGCACCGCGTGGGCCCTGGGCGTGCGCGACTGCTCGGTGCAGCGCCGCAACCAGAAGATCATCGAGGAATCCGCCTCCCCGCTCCTCGACTCCGAACAGACCGACGAGCTCAAGGCCTCCGCCGAGCGGCTCGCCGTGGCCGTCGGCTACCGGGGCGCCTGCACCGTCGAGTTCCTCTACCACCCCGGCGAGAAGCTCTTCGCCTTCCTCGAGGTCAACACCCGGCTCCAGGTCGAGCACCCCATCACCGAGGCCACCACCGGCACCGACCTGGTCCGGCTCCAGCTGCACGTGGCCGGCGGGGGCAAGCTGGACGGTTTCCAGCCCGCCGAGGTCGGCCACGCCGTCGAGGCCCGGCTCAACGCCGAGGACCCCGACCGCGACTTCGCACCCGCCCCGGGACGTATCGCGCGACTGCGGCTGCCCGTCGGTCCCGGTATCCGCGTGGACACCGGTGTCCGTGAGGGTGACAGCATCCCGGCCGACTTCGACTCGATGATCGCCAAGGTCATCGCCTACGGCCGCGACCGCGACCAGGCCCTGGCCCGGCTGCGCCGCGCGATGGCCGAGACCACGGTGATCATCGAGGGCGGGGCCACCAACAAGGGCTTCGTGCTCGACCTCCTCGACCAGCCCGAGGTGATCGGCGCCAGTGCCGACACCGGCTGGATCGACCGGGTGCGCGCCGAAGGCCGCCTGGTCAACGACCGGCACTCCGCGATCGCCCTGGCCACCGCCGCCATCGAGGCCTACGAGGACGAGGAGGAGGTGAGCCGCCAGCAGCTGCTCTCCACCGCGCGCGGCGGCCGTCCCCAGGTACGCCACGACCCGGGCCGTCCGCTGGACCTCAAACTCCGCGGTGTCGGCTACCGGGTGCACGTGGCCCGCGTGGGGCAGCGCGGCTTCCGGATCGGCATCTCCGGCGGCGGTGACGTGCACCCGGCCGACGTCGAGGTGGAGCGCTTCGACGAGCACACCGGCCGGATCGTGGTCAACGGGCGCCGGTTCCGGCTGGTCTCGGCCACGCACGGGCCGATCCACCTGGTCGAGGTCGACGGCGTCACCCACCGGATCAGCCGTGATGAGGGCGGCGTCGTCCGTTCCCCCGCTCCCGCGCTGGTGGTCGCCACGCCGCTGTCGGTCGGCGACGAGGTCGAGGCGGGCGCCCCGGTCCTGGTGCTGGAGAGCATGAAGATGGAGACGGTGCTGCGCGCGCCGTTCCGCGCCCGGATCCGTGAGTGCCCGGTGTCGGTGGGCGGCCAGGTCGAGACCGGCGCGCCCCTGATGCGACTGGAGCCGCTCAGCGACGACGACAGCGAGGAGTCGGAGGCCGACGCTCAGACCGTCGAGATCGAGCTCCCGTCCGAGCCCGCGGCGGCCTCCGCGGCCGAGCGTGCCGAACGCGGCTTGCGTGACCTGCGCGGTCTACTGCTGGGCTTCGACGCGTACGACAGTGACCGTGTGCTGTCGGACTACCTCTCCGCCCGCCTCGAGATGGGCGGACAGCCGCTCGAGGGTGAGCTGGACCTGCTCACCGTGTTCGCCGACCTGTCCGAGCTGAGCGGCAACCGGCCCGGCGGCCCGATCGAGGCCGAGCCGGACAGCCCGGTGCACAGCTCCCGCGAGTACTTCCACAGCTACCTCCAGAGCCTCGACGTCGAGCGCGCCGGCGTCACCGAGGACTTCCAGGCCAAACTCACGCGGGTCCTCGCGCACTACGGGGTGACCGACCTCGACCGCACGCCGGAGCTGGAGGACGCGGTCTTCCGGATCTTCCTGGCCCAGCAGCGGTCGGGGACCTACGTCGCGATCGTGTCGGCGCTGCTGCGCGAGTGGCTGTCCGGCGCGCCGCCGGTCGAGTCGCTCAGCGAGCGCGTCGGGCTCAGCCTCGAGCACCTGGTCGAGGCCACGCAGGTGCGCTTCCCCGCGGTGTCCGACCTGGCCCGCGGCGTGGTGTTCCGCTGGTTCACCCAGCCGCTGCTGCGCCGCAACCGCGCCAAGGTCTACGCGGCGGTCCGCGACGACCTGCGCTACCTGGACCGCGAACCCGACGCCCCGGACCGCGCCGAGCGGATCCAGGCCATGGTGGGCAGCTCCGAGCCGCTGGTCCGGCTGATCGGCCAGCGGATCGGTCGGCCCGGCCGCGACCACGCGCCGCTCCTGGAGGTCCTCACCCGCCGCTACTACGGCAACCGCGGGCTCTCCGAGGTCACCGAGCGGGAGACGGCGGGCTGCCCGCTGGTCACCGCCCAGTACACCGGCCCGGAGGGGGTGACCCCAGTGGTCACCACCGCCGTCGACATCGCCGCCCTGCCCGACGCCATCGGTGCCGTCGGCGCCTACGCCGCCGAAACGGTCGCGTCCGACGGGCGCTCCGAGAACGGGACCGCCGAGGGCGCCGACGCCCCCGGGGTGGTCGCCGACCTCTACGTGACGTGGGACGGCCAGCCGGACGCCGAAGCCATGGCGGTGCGGCTCAACGAGATCCTGAACGAGAACCCGATGCCGGCGTCCGTGCGCCGGGTGACCGCCACCGTGGCCGGGACCAGCGGCGCGGTGATGCACCACCACTTCACCTTCCGCCAAGGCGAGGACGGGCTCACCGAGGACCTGCTGATCCGCGGCCTGCACCCGCAGATCGCGCAGCGCCTGCAGCTGGAGCGCCTGCGGGAGTTCGACCTCACCCGGCTGCCGTCCGCGGACGAGGAGATCTACCTGTTCAAGGCCGTGGCGCGCAGCAACCCGTCCGACGAGCGACTGTTCGCGATGGGCCAGGTCCGCGACCTGACGGCGCTGCGTGATGCCGATGGCCGACTGGTCGCGCTGCCCGCCGTGGAGGACACGTTCGCCGGGTGCCTGGACGCCATCCGCAACATCCAGGCGCAGCGGCCGCAGCGCAAGCGGTTCGACACCAACCGCATCCTGATGTACGTCTGGCCGTCCACCGAGCTGTCCCTCGACGAACTCGACGGGCTCGTCCAGCGCATCCTGCCGACCACCGAGGGCGCTGGGCTGGAGGAGGCCCAGTTCGTGGCCCGCCAGCGCACCGAGTCGGGCGAGCTGACCGAGCTCGCCGTGAGCATCACCCTCGACCCGGGCAACGGCGCGAGCGTGCACGTCGACAAGCCGTCGACCGAGCCGGTGCTGCCGCTGGACGACTACCGGCAGAAGGTGCTGCGCGCGGCACGCCGCGGGACCGTGTACCCGTACGAGCTGACGAACATGCTCACCGGACCGGACGGCTCCTTCACCGAGTACGACCTCGACGACCAGGGTGTGCTCGCGCCCGTGGACCGGCCCAAGGGCCGCAACTCCGCGGCCATCGTCGCCGGTGTGGTCACCACACCCACCGAACGGCACCCCGAGGGCGTCACCCGCGTGGTGCTGCTCGGCGACCCCACCAAGGCGCTCGGAGCGCTGTCGGAGCCGGAGTGCGCCCGGGTGATCGCCGCACTCGACCTGGCCGACCGGATGCGGGTGCCGCTGGAATGGTTCGCGCTCTCGGCCGGCGCGCGGATCTCGATGACCTCGGGCACCGAGAACATGGACTGGGTCGCGGCCGCCCTCAAGCGGATCGTCGAGTTCACCCAGGACGGCGGCGAGATCAACATCGTGGTCGCCGGGATCAACGTCGGCGCCCAGCCCTACTGGAACGCCGAAGCGACGATGCTCATGCACACCAAGGGCATCCTGGTGATGACACCGGACTCGGCCATGGTGCTCACCGGCAAGCAGTCGCTCGACTTCTCCGGTGGCGTGTCCGCCGAGGACAACTTCGGCATCGGCGGCTATGACCGGGTGATGGGCCCCAACGGCCAGGCACAGTACTGGGCGCCGAACCTCCAGTCCGCCCGGGACGTGCTGATGTCGCACTACGACCACACCTACGTCCTGCCGGGCGAGGAGGCGCCGCGCAAGGCCGGCACGAGCGACCCGGACCACCGGGACGTGACCACCTACCCGCACGAGGTCGAGGGCAGCGACTTCAGCACCGTGGGCGAGATCTTCTCAGCGGAGCACAACCCGGACCGCAAGAAGCCCTTCGACATCCGCACGGTGATGCGTGCCCTGTCCGATCAGGACCACCCGGTGCTGGAGCGTTGGGCGGGCATGGCCGACGCCGACACCTCGGCTGTGCAGGACGCGCACATCGGGGGCTGGCCGGTCTGCCTGATCGGCATCGAGTCCAGGGCCGTGCAGCGCAAGGGTTTCCCGCCCACCGACGGTCCGGACGCCTACACCGCGGGCACGCTGTTCCCGCGCTCGTCCAAGAAGACCGCGCGGGCGATCAACGCGGCTTCGGGCAACCGCCCGCTGGTCGTGCTGGCCAACCTGTCCGGCTTCGACGGCTCGCCCGAGTCCATGCGCAACCTCCAGCTGGAGTTCGGCGCGGAGATCGGCCGGTCGATCGTCAACTTCGACGGCCCGATCATCTTCTGCGTCATCTCCCGCTACCACGGCGGCGCGTTCGTAGTGTTCTCCAAGGCGCTCAACCCGAACATGACGGTCCTGGCGCTGGAGGGCTCCTTCGCCTCCGTCCTCGGCGGTGCCCCCGCTGCTGCGGTGGTGTTCTCCGGTGAGGTGAACAAGCGCACCGCCACCGACCCCAGGATCGTGGAGCTGCAGGCCCGGGTGTCGGAGACCAGCGGTGCCGAGCGCGCCGAGCTCAACGCCGAGCTCAGCGAGATCCAGGCCTCGGTCCGTGCCGAGAAGCTCGGCGAGGTCGCCGCCGAGTTCGACGGGGTACACAGCATCCAGCGCGCGGTCGAGGTGGGCTCTGTGGACGCCATCATCAGCGCCGCTGAGATGCGCCCGAAGATCATCGAGGCCATCAGCAAGGGCACGAAGAACTGACCCGCACCGGTGTACGGTCGGTCCCTTCGGGGCCGACCGTACACGCGTGTCCGGGGTCGCTCTGCTCGCGGAAGAAGCCCCTTCCCAACCGCCCCGCGGTGCTGAAGACTCGCCCCCATGAGCTCTCTCGCGCAGCCCCGGACCGGACCGTTCGACTCCGTTGCCGTGCTCTCCGACGTCCACGGTGTCCTGCCGGTCCTGGACGCGGTTCTCGCCGAACCCGACGTGCGCGGCGCCGACCTGGTGGTCTTCACCGGCGACCACGCCGCGGGACCGCAGCCGGTCGCGGTACTGGACCGCTTCCGCGAACTGGGGGACCGTGCCGTCCTGGTGCGCGGCAACGCCGACCGGGAGCTGGTGGCGCTGGCTCGGGGCGGCTCCACGGAGATCCCCGACCCCATCGCCCCTTGGGCCGCCGGGCAGCTGGCCCCACCCGACGTGGAACTGCTCGACCACCTGCCGCACCCGGTGGAACTCGACGTGCGCGGATTCGGCCCGGTGGTCTTCTGCCACGGCCCCCCGCGCGACGACGAGGAGGTCGTGCTGGTGGACTCGTCGCTGGAGCGCTGGGCCGAGGTCCTGGCGGACCTCGATGACCGGGTGCGCACCGTGGTCATGGGCCACACCCACATGCCGTTCGTCCGGTTGGTGGACCGGCGGGTGTGCCTGAACCCGGGCAGTGTCGGCATGCCCTACGGGCGAGCCGGGGGCTCCTGGGCTCTCCTGAGGGACGGTCAGGTGGAGCTGCGGCACACCCGGGTGGATCTCGACGCGGCGGTCGAGGCAGTCGCGGCCGGCAGCGCCTACGCCGACGCCCGCACCTGGGCCGACACCTATGTGCGCGCCAAGCCCAGTGACGCCGAGGCCCTGCGCCGCATGGGTCCCATGGACGGCCGCAGCTGAGCAGTACCAGACCGGGCAGACCGTCCACTCCGGAATGGCCGCGACCGTGGGGCCCGAGCGGAACGGAAAGGGGAATTCGCCCGTTACGGGCGGCTGAGGGGCGGAAAAATTCTTCTTGCCTCTCTTAATCTATAGCGCACCCCGGGACTTGCGGCAAGACCCCGGTCGTGCCACAGAATTGTCCACCGTGAGCGGGAGTACGGGCAGCGTGCACACGGAATGTGCGGCGCCGGAACGGGTGCGGCGGCTGGCTCGGATTCCCTTTTCCTTCCACGGGGGCATTCATGATCGACGTGATCGTGGTCGGCGGCGGGCCGACCGGTCTGATGCTGGCGAGCGAATTGCGGCTGCACGGCGTACAAGCGCTCGTGCTGGAGAGGGAGCACGAACCGACCAAGGTGGTCCGCTCGCTCGGGCTGCACGCGCGCAGTGTCGAGGTCATGGACCAGCGCGGGCTGCTGGAACGGTTCCTCGACCTGGGCAAGCAGTACCCGCTGGGTGGCTTCTTCGCCGGGATCAGCAAACCGGCGCCGGAGCGTCTGGACACCGCTCACCCCTACGTCCTCGGCATCCCGCAGACCACCACCGACCGCCTGCTGTACGAGCACGCCACAGCACTGGGTGCCGGGGTCCGGCGCGGCAGCGTCCTGGCCGGGTTGGACCAGGACGGGGACGGGGTGACCGCCGACCTGGCCGACGGCACGCGACTGCGCTCGCGCTACCTCGTCGGCTGTGACGGCGGGCGCAGCACGGTCCGCAAGCTGCTCGGCATCGGTTTCCCCGGGGAGCCCTCCAGAACGGAGACGCTGCTGGGCGAGGTCGAGCTGACCGCGTCACCGGAGACGCTCGCCGCCGTCACGGCCGAAGTCCGCAAGACCCACCTGCGGTTCGGCGCCATGCCCTTGGGGGACGGGCTGTACCGAGTCGTCGCACCCGCCGAGGGCGTGGCCGAGGACCGCACGGCCGCGCCTACCCTGGACGAACTGAAGCGGCAGCTGCGCGAGGTCTCCGGTACCGATTTCGGCGTGCACTCGCCGCGCTGGCTCTCCCGCTTCGGCGACGCCACCCGGCTGGCCGACCGCTACCGGTCCGGCCGCGTGCTGCTGGCCGGCGACGCGGCGCACATCCATCCGCCGGCCGGCGGTCAGGGGCTCAACCTGGGCCTCCAGGACGCGTTCAACCTGGGGTGGAAGCTGGCCGCCGAGGTCAACGGCTGGGCGCCGGAACACCTGTTGGACAGCTACCAGGAGGAGCGGCGCCCGGTGGCCTCCGACGTCCTGGAGAACACCCGGGCGCAGACCGAGCTGATGTCACCCGAACCGGGTCCCCAGGCAGCCCGCCGACTGGTGTCGGAACTGATGGACTTCGAGGAGGTGAACCGGTACCTGACCGAGAAGATCATCGCGATCGGGGTCCGCTACGACTTCGGTGCGGGGTGTGGAGGCGCGGGGCACGAACTGCTGGGGAAGCGGATGCGCGACATCGGTCTGAAGCGGGGCCGCCTCTACGCCCTCATGCACGGCGGTCGCGGACTCCTCCTCGACCAGACCGGTCGGCTTTCGGTGGCGGGCTGGGAAGACCGGGTCGACCACGTCGTCGACAACAGCGAGGAGCTGGACGCGCCCGCCGTGCTGCTGCGGCCGGATGGCCACGTGGCTTGGGGCGGGGCCGACCAGCGGGATCTCCAAGCCCACCTGGCGCAGTGGTTCGGTGCCCCGGCCATGTGACGGAACCCGGCGGTCGGCTCGTGTGACTGGTCTGACAAGTTGTACGATGTGACGCAGGCTACAAGGGCTGACCAGAGGAGTGTCTTTCATGCCGGTACGCCGCATGCCCGCGAGGGTGGACGCGGAACTGCCGACCGGGCTTCCCGTCGGACCGGGGTGGCAGGACCCCGCCGGAACGGCGCCGGTCGTGGACGCCTGGACCGGGAAGCACCTGCGCGACGTGCCGGAGGGCACCCCGGTCCTCGCCGCCGAGGCGATGGCACACGCCGAAGAGCTCCGAGCCGCCGCCCGGCGCACCACCTCCGCCACCCGGAAGCGCCTCGTCCGCAGCTGCGCGGACGCGCTGAGCGAGCGGCGCGCCGAGCTGGAGGACCTGCTCGTCCTGGAGACCGGGAAACCGCGCCGCGACTGCCGCGTGGAGGTCGAGCGCACCCTGAGCTGCTGGGAGGCCTCAGCCGAGGAGGTCGGCCGGAACGAGGGAGAGCTCGTGCCCGTCGACCTGCAGAGCGGCGGCGAGGACATGCTCGCCTGGTACAAGCGCCGACCCTTGGGGACGGTCGTCGCCATCGCGGGCTTCAACTATCCGCTCCTGCTGGCCAGCCACAAGGTCGCCCCGGCACTCGCCGTCGGCACCCCAGCGGTGCTGAAACCGGCCCCGGCCACCGCGCTCTCGGCACTGTGGCTCACCGCCGTCGTGCGGGAGGCGCTCCGGACGGAGGGCTTGGACGAGGGCCTCCTCCAGTGCCTCACCGGCGGCCCCGAGGTCGGCCGCGCCCTCGTCGAGGACGAGCGCGCGGCGATCGTGTCCTTCACCGGTTCGGCCGAGGTCGGACACCGGATCGCGCGCTCCGCCGCGCCCCGGAGGACCGTCCTCGAACTCGGGTCGAACGCGGCACTGATCGTGTCGGGGTCGGCGGACGTGGAGGAGGCCGTCGCCGCCGTCACCAGGGGCGCGTTCTACGCCAACGGCCAAGCCTGCATCTCCGTCCAGCGTGTGCTGGTCCTGGACGGGGTCGATCCGGGTTTCGAACGCAAACTCGTCGACGCGCTCGACGGCGTCGTGGTCGGGGACCCGTGGGAGATGACCACCGACGTGGCCGCGCTGATCGACGAGCGGGCGGCGGCGAGGGTGCGCAAGAGCGTCGAGGACGCTCGCGAACGCGGCGCCCGGGTGCTGGGCGAGGCCCCGGTGCCGGAGGGCGGCGTCTCCGCCGGCACGGAGCGGGCCCTGATCAGCCCGCAGTTGCTGGCGGACGTGCCCGAGGACGACCCGCTGTGGCGCGAGGAGATCTTCGCCCCGGTGGCGTGTGTGCGCCGGGTACGGGACCTCGACGAGGCCGTGCGCCTGGTCAACGACTCCCGGTACGGGCTCCAGGCCGCGATCTACACCGCGGACCTCGCCGAGGCGCACCGGGCCATCGACGAACTGGAGGTCGGGGGAGTGGTGGTCAACCAGATCCCCGGGTTCCGCTCGGACGTCATGCCCTACGGGGGCGTGAAGGACTCGGGTGTGGGCCGCGAGGGGCCGCGCTGGGCGATGGAGGAGTACACCGTGACACGGATGGCTCTCGTACGGATCCCGCAGAGAAAGGGTGAGCGTTCATGACCGGGACGGACTACCGCCGCATGTTCCGGCTGGACGGCCGGACCGCGGTCGTCATCGGCGCCGGTTCGGGCATAGGCCGCGAGACGGCCCAGGGGCTGGCCGCGGCCGGGGCGCGCGTGGTCTGCGCCGACCGCGACGTGCGGGCGGCGGAGGGCACCGCGCGGCTGTGCCGCGAGCAGCAGCGTCCGGACAGTCAGCACCAGGACGACGCGCTTCCGGGCCCCGGCGGCGACTCTGTACGGGCCGCGGAGCTCGACGTGACCGACGCGTCCGCCGTCGCCGGAGCCCCGGAACGGTTCGGGCACCCGGAGATCCTGGTCCACACCGCGGCCATGAACGTGCGCCGCCGCATCCTCGACTACACGCCGGAGGAGTTCGACGCCGTCGTGGGGCTGAACCTCGCGGCCACGTTCTCGGTGCTGCGGGCGTTCGGAGCCTCCATGACGCGGCACGGCAGGGGGTCGATGGTCTTCCTGTCCTCGATCCGCGCGCGGGTGGTCGAGCCCGGCCAGGGTGTCTACGGAGCGACGAAGGCGGGGCTGGAATCGCTGGTGCGCTCGGCCGCCAGCGAGTTCTCAGCGCAGGGGGTGCGGGTCAACGCCGTTGCACCCGGGGTCGTGACGACACCGCTGACCCAGCAGGTGCGGGACGATCCGGACTGGTACCGCAGGTACGCCGAGCAGTCCGCGATGGGCCGCTGGGCCGAGCCGGGGGAGATGGTCGGAGCTGCGGTGTACCTGTCCTCCCCGGCCGCGAGCTACGTCACCGGCACGGTGCTGGCCGTGGACGGCGGTTGGACGGCGGTCGACGGAGCCGCGGCCCCCACTCCCTGAAGCGACACAATCTCCTGAGGGGCACAACCCCTGAGGGGGCACGGCCCCCCGGGGGTGAGTCACCGCGGTCCGGTTGAGACCCGGGCGCACCCCCGCCAGTCCGGCACGGCCGGTTCCGGGCGCTGGCGTTCCCACCACGCCATCAGGCGCAGGAGACGTGCGTCGGTGCCGACCGGACCGGCGAACTGCAGGCCGATCCACTTCCCGTCGGCGTCCCGGCCCGCGTTGACGGTCCCCGCGGGCTGGCCGGACATGTTGTACGGGAGTGTGTAGGAGATGTGCGCCATGGGCTCGCCGGGCTCCGGGTGCGGCATCGGCTGCTCCGCGGGGAAGGCTGTCTGCGGCGTGACCGGTGAGAGCACCAGGTCCAGCCCCCGGGTGGCGCCTCGGGCCTTCGCGCCCAGCTCCGCCAGCGCCTCGTAGTCGTCCAGCGTCGTGACGCCGTCCACGTCGCGGCCGCCGAGACACCAGGCCAGGATGTACTCCAGGACGTACCCGTCCCGCAGGTGGGCGGGCAGCTTCCTGAGGGTGTTCAGTGCGCGGACCCGCCAGAACCGGTCGACGCGGACCAGGAGCTGTTCGGTGGTGATCGGATCCACCTCCACGATGTCGGCACCGGCGGCGGCGAAGCGTTCCGCCGCGTCGAGGCAGGCAGCGCGTACGGCGGGGGCCAACGGCAGGCCGGGACCCCCGTCCACCTGGAGGCCCACACGCATCCCCTCGGGGGATGACTCCCCGGGGGAGAAGTCCGCCGGTGGGAAGGGGTGCGTGGACACGTCGCGATCGTCCCACCGCGCCGCGGCGCGCATGAGGGGGAAGAGGTCGGCGACGCGGCGCGCCATCGGCCCCGCGGCCCGGCCGACGTAGGGGCTGTTCAGCGGGATGAGACCGGCGGAGGGCTTCAGCGTGGCCAGGGCGTTCCAGGTGCCGGGCAGGCGGATCGACCCGCCGATGTCGGTGCCCACGTGGACCGGCCCGTGGGCGGCGGCCGCGGCGACGGCGGCGCCGGACGACGAACCGCCGGTGGTCAGCGAGGGGTCCCACGCGCTCCGAGTGATGCCGTGACGGGAACTGACGCCGGAGGAGAGCATGCCCCAGTCCGGCATGACCGTGGAGCCGACGATGACCGCCCCCGCCTCGCGGAGGCGGCTGACGACGGTCGAGTCCTCCGCGGGCGTCGGCGGGTCGGGCAGCGCCGTCCCGGACGGCATGGTCACCCCGACCCGCCCGAGGTTCTCCTTGACCGTGACGGGCACGCCGTCCAGCGGCCCCAGCGGCCGTCCCTCGGCGTGGCGCACGTCCGACCCCTCGGCCGCGCGCAGGGCCTCCTCGGCGGTGACCGCGTGGTAGGCGTTGAGCGGAGTATCCCGCGCGATCCTCTCCAGCACCGCGTGCGCGGTGCGGCTCGGTGTGGTCGCTCCGGAGGCGAAGGCCGCGCGGAGCTCGTCCACGGAGGCATCGGCCCAGGAAGCCGATGGCGTCGGTTCGCTCATTACTCTCCTCGGGACTGCGCTGGACGGTGGGTTGAACGGTGGTCGGTGCGGCCCTGCTACTCCTGCTCCCGTTGACCCTCCTGTGCCCGCTTCCCGGCGAGAACGCGGTCGAGGGTCGGGGTCGCTTCGAGCAGGGTCCGGGTGTAGGCCTCCTGCGGGTCGGCGTAGATCCGCGCCGCTGTTCCGGTCTCGACGATCTCACCGTGGCGCATCACCACGACCCGGTCGCAGAGGTGCCGGACGACGGCCAGGTCGTGCGAGACCATCAGCAGGGTCAGCCCGCGTTCGTCCACGAGCCTGTTCAGGAGGTCGAGCACCTGTTCCTGGACGCTCACGTCGAGCGCGCTCACCGGCTCGTCGGCGACCAGGACGTCCGGGTCGGTGATGAGCGCCCGCGCGATGGAGATCCGCTGCCGCTGTCCACCGGAGAACTGGTGGGGGTAGCGTTCGGCGGCGGAGGCGGGGATCCCCACGGACTCCAGCGACCGTGCCACCTTCTCGTGCCGTTGCGGCTTGGGGGCCGCGTTCCGGTGCCCGAGGAGCGGTTCCTCGACGATCTCCCGCACCGTCATGCGCGGATCGAGCGAACCCATGGGGTCCTGGAAGACCGTCTGCAGCCGTTCGCGGAGCCGGCGCATGGAGCGCTTCGAGGACGTGGCGACGTCGATGCCGCCGACCGACACCGTCCCGGAGGTCGGGCGGTCGAGGCCGGCCAGGATCTTCAGCAGGGTGGTCTTGCCCGAACCGGACTCGCCGACGATACCGAGCCGGTCGCCCGTGCGGACCTCCAAGTCGAAGTTGCGCAGGGCGTGCACCGTCCGGCGCTGTGACCTGAAGGTGCGGTGGAGGTCCCGCGCCCGGATCAGCGGTTGGTCGGAGGACTCGGCCGGTGCGTTCGCGGCTGTGTCCGACGCGTTCTCCGCGCTCTCCGCGCTCTCCGCGTTCGCCGCATCCGCCGGTGCGAGCCGGGAGGCGCTGAGCAGGCGCTTGGTGTACGCGTGCCGCGGCTCGGTGAGCACGTCCATGACGGGGCCGGACTCCACGATGCGGCCGTGCTGCATGACGAGTACCCGGTCGCAGGTGTCGGCGACGACGGCCAGGTCGTGCGAGACGAACAGCAGGCTGGTGCCGCGGTCCCGGACCGCTTCGTCCAGGAGGTCGAGGACCTGGCGCTGGACGGTCACGTCCAGGGCGGTGGTGGGTTCGTCGCAGATGAGCAGGTCCGGGTCGTTGGCGAAGGCCATGGCCAGCATGACGCGCTGCCGCTGTCCGCCTGAGAGCTGGTGGGGGTAGGCCCGCAGGAGGCTCTCGGGCTCCGGGAGGCGCACCGATGCGAGCAACTCGGCCACTCGGGCGCGCACCGCGCGGCGGTTCGGCAGCGTCCGGTGCTGTGCCAGCACTTCGCCGACCTGCTTTCCCACCCGCATCAGCGGGTTCAGGGCGGTCATGGGCTCCTGGAAGACCATCGAGACCCGCCGCCCGCGCAGCGCGCACAGCTCCCGCTCGGGCGCGCTGAGCAGGTCGTCGGAGGCGTCGCGCAGCGCTACCGTGCCGCCGTGCCGCAGCTCGTCGGGAAGCAACCCCATGAGGGACAAGGCGGTGAGCGACTTCCCGGAGCCGGACTCGCCGATGAGCCCCACCCGCTCACCGGCGAGGATGGTCAGGTCCAGGGGATGGACCAGCCGGTCGGTATCGGTGTCGACCCGTAGCCCCGTGACCGTCACCAGAGCGTCGTCGCGGACGGCCTCGGTGCCGTGCTCGGCCGTGGTGGTCATCGCCGTCCTCTCATCTTGGGGTCGAGCACATCGCGGAGCCCGTCACCCAGCAGGTTGAATCCCAGTACCGCCAGCGCGATGGCCAGGCCGGGCCAGACGGTCAGATGCGGTGCGACCGCCAGGTAGTCCTGGGCGCCCTGGAGCATGCGCCCCCACGAGGGTTCGGGCGGCGGTGTGCCGAGGCCCAGGAAGCTCAGCGCGGCCTCGGCGAGGATCGCCAGGGCGAAGGTGACCGAGGCCTGGATCACCACGAGGTCGAAGATATTGGGCAGGACGTGCCGCCGGGCGATGCGCGCCTCGGGTTGCGAGGCCCCGCGCGCGGCCAGGATGAAGTCCGAGGACATCACCTGGAGGGTTCCCGCCCGGGCGACACGGGCGAAGCCCGGCCCCGCCGCGAGCCCGATGGCGACCATCGCCGACAGTGTGCTCGCCCCCATGACCGCGCTGGCCATGATGGCCAGGAGCAGGGCCGGGAAGGCCAGCATCATGTCGGCGCCGCGCATGATCAGCTCTTCGATCCAACCGCGCCGCATCGCGGCCAGGATGCCCAACGGGGTACCGATGAGCGCCGCGATCGCGACGGCCACGCAGCCCACCATGAGCGTGACCTGCGCTCCCGCCATGAGGATCGAGAGGACGTCGCGGCCGTACCGGTCGGTGCCGAGCGGATGCTGCCCCGTCGACCCGCTGAGCCGGTTCTCCGGGTCCGCCTGCAGCGGGTCGAAGGGTGTCCAGAACAGGGAGACGAGCGCGACCAGCACGATGCCCGCCACGATGACCAGACCGACCTTGCCGGTCGCCGGCAGCCCGCGGATCAGCCTGAGGCGCCCGCCGGACGGGCGTTCCGTATCCGTGGGGGCGCCGACGGTTTCCGGGTCCGTTCCACTCATGTCCTCACCTCCGGACCGCGGTGCGCGGATCGAGCAACAGGTACAGCAGGTCCACCGTGAAGTTGACGGTCAGGGTGATCAGTGCCAGGAGCATGACGATGGACTGCACCGTGAGCAGGTCGCGGGTCGCCACAGCTTCCAACAGCTCCGAGCCGATACCGGGGATCACGAAGACCTGCTCGATGACGACGGCCCCGATGACCAGTGTCGTCAGCTGGATGCCGCTGACCGTCAGAACCGGGAGTGCGGCGTTGCGCAGACCGTGCCGCCGCAGCGCCTGGAACCGGGAGAGCCCCTTCGCCCGCGCCGTGCGCATCCAGTCCTCGCCCATGACCTCCAACATGGCCGTGCGGACGTAGCGGGTCATGATGGCCGCCTGGACGGCCGCCAGGGCCACGACCGGCAGGACCAGGTGCAGGACGAACTGCGCGGGGTCGTAGGCCGGGGGCATCCAGCTGTTGGCGGGGAACCACCCCAACCCCAGGGAGAAGACCACCACCAGCAGCATGCCGACGAGGAAGTTCGGTACGGCGATACCGAACTGGGTGCCCGCGCTGATCGCGATGCCGTCGGCGCGCCGGTGCCGAGCCGCGGCCCAGGCGCCCAGGGGGACGGCGACCACCAGGGCCAGGGCCATCGCGCAGACCACGAGGATCAGGCTGACGCTCAGCCGGTCCAGCACGATGGGGCTGATGTCCTCCCCGGTGATGAACGAGACCCCGAAGTCGCCCAACGGGATGCCCGAGATCCAGTCCCAGTACTGCACGACCAGCGGACGGTCGAGGCCGAACTCGGCGCGGGTCTGCTCCAGAGCCTCCTCCGTCGCACCGGTGCCCAGCGCCACCTCGGCGGGGTCCCCGGGGAGGACCCGCATGAAGGCGAACACCAGCACAGAGGTGGCGAAGAGGGTGAGGACGAAGCGCAGGGCCCGTCCGCCGACTGCCCTGATCACGAGCCCTCCCCTTTCACGGCCCCGGCGAGGAGGAGTTCGTCGGTGGGGCGGCTGGCCGGGAGGCCTTGCAGCCTGCGGCGGCGCACGACGATGTTCGGGAAGATGAACAGGGTGTCGGAGGCGGCCTGGTCGACGATGCGCTCTACGGCGGCTCGCATCAGCTCGGTCTGTTCCTCCGGCGGTTCGCGGTCCGCCCGGGCGAGCAGGTCACGCGTCCGCTCGTCGTCGAATCCGAGGTAGTAGTCGGGGTCGCCGAAGAGCACGGGCAGGTCGCGCGCCTCCGCGTGGTCGATGACGCTCATCTGGTAGTCGTGGCGGCCGAAGACCTCGTCGAGCCACAGCGCGGGGAACTCGACGGCCTCGATGGTGGCGGTGATACCGACCTCGCGCAGCAGGGAGACGACGATCTCGCTGATCTGCTGGGCGTAGGGGCGGGTGGGGACCTTGAAGGTGATGTGCAGGTCCTCCTGCCCGGCCTCGCGCAGCAGTTCCCTGGCCTTGCTCGGATCGTGGGGATAGCGGGACGACTCGACGTACCAGGGGTCGGTCGGCGGGGCGGGGGCGCCGCCGGTGTCGTCGCCGAAGCCGCCCCAAGCGGTGTCGATGATCGCCTGGCGGTCCATCGCGTACATGACCGCCCGCCGGACGCGCAGGTCGTCGAAGGGGGCGACGCGGTTGTTCATCGACAGCAGGATCTGGCCGCTGGTGGCGCCGGTCTCTGTGACGAGGTCGTCGTCCTCCTCCAGGACGGCGGTCAGCTCCGGGGACTGCATGTCGTAGACGGCGTCGACGTCACCGGCCTGCAGGGCATTTGTGCTCGCGGTCGTGTCGGTGAAGTACTGGATCGTCACCGCGCTGGACGCGGGTGGTTCGCCCCAGTAGTCCGGATTCGCGACGAACCCGAGGGATTGGCCCCGCGCCCATCGGTCCACGGTGAACGGGCCCGTCCCGACCGGATCGGTCGCCAGGTCGTCGACCCCGTCCTCGGTCATCATCGCGCCGATCAGGGTGCCCATGAACCACAGCCACTGGTTGCTGGGCTCGGTGAGTTCGACCCTGAGGACGTGGGTGTCCTCGGCGGTCGCCGACGCGACCACGTCCATGGCGGCGGAGAGCCCGTTGGTCCAGGCCTCGGACTTGACGCGTTCGATGCTGAACACCGCGCTCTCGGCGTCGAACCGCGCCCCGTTCGTGAAGGTCACCCCGGTGCGGAGCGTGAAGGTGTACACGAGGCGGTCGTCGGAGACGGTCCAGTCCTCGGCGAGGAGCGGGTCGAGCCCGCCCGAATCGTTGATCCGGACCAGGCCCTCGTAGATGTTGCCCATGAGGACCAGGGGGATGGCGACCCCGTCGGTGCGGGTGAAGTCGAGGCTGGTGGGTGCGCCGGTCAGCGCGAGCACCACCGCGCCCTCGGCGCTCTCCGCGGGGTCGGCGATGGCGGTGTGTCCGGCCCGGCAGGAGGTCAGCAGCAAGGGGAGCCCGAGACCCGCGAGCAGGAGGCCGCGCCGGGACACCTGGGTCGGCGGGGTGTTGTGTGGTTCCGGCATGGCCCCTCTCGCACGGTCGTCGTCCGCTTGGCGCATAGTGTGTGGTCCATCTAACAACCGGTGGATCTCTGGACGCAAGACTGGTCCGACCAGTTGTTCCCAGCGATCTACCTGGCACCATGATGGAGTACGTACGGGTCGGTGCCCCCAAGCCGGCAGTGGAGGAGAGTATGGCGTCGAGCATCCAGTTCAGTCCTGCCGTCGGCGTCAGAACCTTCGAACGCATCGTCGACCAGGTGGAGAGCGCGCTCCTGAGCGGCCGCCTGGTCCCCGGTGACCACCTGCCGAGCGAGCGCATGCTCATGGACCAGTTCGACGTGAGCCGCTCCACCGTGCGGGAGGCCCTACGGGTCCTGGAGTCGCGCGGCCTCCTCGAACTGCGGCCGGGCGGGCGGTCCGGACCCCGGATTCTGCGCCCGACGGCGAAGCTGCTGGAACGCGACCTCACCCAGATGGTGCGACTGGGAGGCAGCGGCTTCGGAGACCTCCTCCAAATGCGGATGGGGCTCGAGGGGACGGCCTGCGCGATCGCCGCCCAGCGCGCCACCGACGAGGACGTCACCGCCCTCAGGGAGAGGCTCGCGGACATGGAGCGCGCCGCCGAGGACGGGGGAGAGAGCTTCGCCCGCGCCGACGCGGCGCTGCACCAGCGCATCTGGAGCATCACGGGCAACCAGCTGCTCATCACCACTGGTCAGGCCATCAGCGAGTCGATCGTCCGGTTGATCGCCGCCGACCTCCTGGAGGAGGACGCTGCCGACAGTGGGGTCGGCACTGACGACGGGGGAGACACCGACGGGGGAGACACCGACGGCGCGTGGGATTCGCTGCGCAGGGACCGGATGCTGGTCGACCTGATCGAGTACGGTGACGCGGCCGCGGCGGGGTCTTGGATCCGGAGGAGCCTGTCGGAGCGCTTCGCCCGACACCTCAGCCCCGAGGAAGCCCGCGTCCTGGAATCCCTGGTTTCGTGAGGGGCGGCCGTGCCCTCGAAAGACCGTCCACGGCGAGGGCCAGTCCGCGGTCAGGTAGTGAGCCCAGCCGCGGTCAGGCGGTCAGCCTGTCAGCCTGTCAGCCGGTCGAGCGCGGCTTCGCTCACGCGCTTCCACGCGCTTGCACGCGGGTTTGCCACCGGTAAGGCCCACAATTGCCCGGAACGGCCGTGAATTCCCCCGGGTTGGTTGGAGACTCGCACGTTGTGCTCTGGGGATTGCTGCTGGTTTGGGTTCCCAGTTTGGCTAGGGGTGCCCTCCTTTCCCGCCGCGCGATTGTGGCCGTCTCCGCTACGCGCGTCAAGGTCGTCGCCATCGAGCGCTTCGCGCGTCAACGGCGCTCCACCTTGACACGCTCCGCTCCGACGGCAGGTTGGCGGCTATCGGAAAGAGGGGCCGGGTGGTCGAGGTCCGAGCCATTCCGGGCTTCGCCCGAAAAACTCATTCTGTCGGCCTGGCGGCCGATGCCTGCCACTCCGCCGGAGCGTTGACGCCTGGCGGTGTCGCGGCTGTTCACTGTGCTCTGCGAACCCCGAGCAGCGCGGCCTGGCGGCCGATTCCTGCCCCTGCGCCGGAGCGTCGACGGGTCGGGGGTCGCGGCTGGTCAATGCGCGCGGCGAAAACCCCGATGATCTTGCCCCTGTCTCCACCCTCGGCCGTCGAGAGTGGAACCAGGGGCAAGATCATTCCCATTATGGTGTGCATATGTCCGCTTTGCCCGAGAATGCGCACAGGGGGTCGAGCCCCTTTTCTGGGGCTTCTCTTTGGGGAAAGAGAAAGGCAGGCTAGGGTGGTCGGGTAAGGGTTTTATCACCCCCGGGATAGGTCATTTTCGGGGCGTTGTTGATATCCTTAGGGCATGGCTTCTTCTTTCGGGCAGTGCGGGAACACGGCGGGCAATACTCCCGCCGTGGCCGCCATGGGTGCTGCCCGGGGAAAGATCGCCTCCGAAATGGGTGAGGTGCCTCCGGCGGGTGCGGCCGGTGAGGTCCTGGACGTGATCTCGCAGGTGTGCGAGGACATGGAACAGGCCCAGCTTGCGATGCTGCTGCGCCTGGCCCAGCTGGAAGCGGCCGGGACCCTGTTGGAGGCGGGTGGGCAGAGGTCGGTGCAGAACTGGCTCATCCACTCGGTGGGCATGGTCCCCGTTGAGGCCAACGGGCGCGCCGAGCTGGCCCGCCGCCTGTTCGCCCAGGAACTGCCCGCCACCCGCCAAGGCCTGGACTCCGGGTTGTTGTCGATCGGTGAGGCGGTGGCGGTGTGCCGGGCCGCTGAGAGGGCGGTGGGGGCGCGCAACACCGGTCACTACCCGGACGCGGGCATCTTCCGGCAGATGATGGAGGCCGGGATCGTGGCTTCCAAGGCCAAGGAGCCGGCGATGTCGACCTCCCACATCGCCCGGCTGGGCCGGGAGCTGCTGGCCCAGTACAACCCCGCGGTGGTGGAAGAGCAGTACCAGGCTGCCTTCGACGCCCGTGGTGCGCGCCTGGTGCGCACCTTTGATGCGTCCTTCCTGTTCGAGCTCTGGGGTCCGGGTGAGCACGCCGAGGAGATCCAGCGTGAGCTCAAGGCCCACGAGGTGGAGTATGACCCCGAGAGGCTGCACGTGTCGGCTTCGGAGCGGATGTATGACGCGTTCATGAACCTGGTCCGGTCCGCCCAGAACCCCACCGACCCCAGCGAGAGCGCTGAGGGCGCCGAGGCCGGTACCGGGGAGGGCAAGGGCGGCAAGGGCGGTAACAAGGGTCGGAAGCGTGCTGCGGTGGCGATGATCAACATCATGGTGCCCCTGCCCACCTTCCTCGGCCTCCAGGGTGAGGGTGCGGGTCCGGCGAAGACCCAGGACGGGCAGGTGGTCTCCATGGCCGCCATCCGTGCCCTGGCCCCCAACAGTGTGCTGCGTCGGATGATCACCTCCCCGAAGGGGGAGACGGTGTTGGACGTGGGCCGTACCCAGCGCAACGCCACGGGCGCTCTGCGGGACGCGGGGATGTTCGGTCACACCACCTGCGCCTGGTACCAGGGGTGCAACACCCCGGCCAGCGACTCAGAGGCCGACCACAAGAGGAGCTTCTCCGCTGGCGGGTCCACGAGCGCGGACAATATCCAGCCACTCTGCTCAGACCACAACCGGCTCAAGTACCGCCGGGAGACCAACCCCGACCAGTCCACCTGGCAGGGCCGCCCCTCCCACCGCAACCGGGGAAGTAACAACAAGGGTAAGGACTCGGACGGGGACCCTGACCCAGCCCAGACCCCTGCCCAAAAGCAACCTCACCCCCGCTAGTGCTTCCAACCGGAGGGTTCCCCGCCCCACCACAGGGCGCGCCCCGGTGCTGCGCGCTGCCCACAGTGACCGGCCGTGACACCCTTAACCGGTGTGCTCCGGCGCAGGGGACCACCCGGCCGCAGGCCGCGCTGTTCGGGGCTCGGCTTTCGCAGCTCAGATTGACCGGCCGTGACACCCGACCCGTCATCGCTCCGGTGGAGTGGCAGGTATCGGCCGCTAGGCCGACCGGGGTTGCCCGGCCGGAGGCCGGGACCGCTCGGACCTCAACCATGCGTCCCCCTTTCCCAATAGACGCCAACCTGCCGTCGTAGCGGAGCGGGTCAAGGTGGAGCGCCGTTGATGCGCGAAGCGCTCGATGGCGTCGACCTTGAGGCGCGTAGCGGAGACGGCCACAATCGGGCGGCGGGAAAGGAGGACACCCCAACCCGGAAGGCAAACCCCCGTCACAACAGGGAAATTCGGAAATCCGGAAATCCAAGAACACAGAAATCAGGGCTGTAGGAACCCAGGAACCCAGGAACCCCAGGAATTAATTCAACCTCAGTGCACTCACATGCTTGATGAGGCGGCAGACGCACAGGACGCCGAGGCCGTCCCCGAACGTCCCCGAACGCCCTCGGCGCCTCGCGTTTCCTCATTTCCTCGTCAGATCCCCTGATCAGACTTCGTGTCAGATTTAGTATCAGACTTCGTAGGGATGGTCCTCGCGGGCGGTGTGCAGGGCGCGGGCCCACCAGGTGAGGCGGTCCAGGAATTCCTTGGCCGCCCCCAGGGTGGCCTCGCGGCGGATGGGCTGTCCCTCGGCGTCGAAGCACTCCCAGAACTGCGCGAAGCTCAGCGCCTCGCGGATGGTGGTCGCGTGCACCTCGTTGAACACCTGGCGGAGCTGTTCGATGGCGGGGATACCGCCGCCGATGCCCCCGTAGGAGACGAAGCCGACCGGCTTGGCCGCCCACTCCTCGAAGAACCAGTCGATGGCGTTCTTCAAAGTCCCCGGGTAGCCCCGGTTGTAGACGGGAGTGACGACGATGAACGCGTCCGCCGCGGCCAGGCGCGTGGAGAGTTCTCGGACGTTGGCGACGCCCGGGTCGTCCTCGGTGGTGGGCCGTTCCTCGTGGCGGGCGGCGATCACGTCCGGTAGTTGGGCCTCTTGGAGGTCGATGACGTCCACGGTCAGATCCTCGCGCCTACGAGCCTGCTCGGCGATCCAGTGGGCGGGGACGGGGCCGAAACGGCGGTCGCGGGTGCTGCCGATGATGACCGCGACCTGGAACTTCTTGGTCTGCTGCGGGTTCATGCCTTCTCCTTGAGGGTGTTGTTCTCGTTGATCTCGTTGTTTCCGATGGTCTTGGCGGGTCGGAGGAAGAGCCCTGTGACGGCGGCGAGTACCAGGAGCAGGGCGACGCCCGTGTAACCGACCACGGTGATACCGGTCATGAAGGCCTCCCGTGCCTGGAAAATGAGCGCGTCGGCGGTCTCGGCGGGCAGGTTCTGGGCGGTGGCGACCGCGCTGGGGAGGCTGTCCCGGGCGGCGTCCGCGGCCTCGGGTGGCACGCCTGAGGGAAGGGGTCCGGCCATCACGTGGCGGTAGACCGCGCTGACGACGGTGCCGAGGGTGGCGATGCCCATGGCCACCCCGAGCTCGGAGCTGGTCTCGGACATCGACGACACCGAACCGCTCTTCTCCTTGGGAGAGGACGAGATGACCAGGTCGATCACCAGGACCATCAACGGGGCCAGGCCGACGGCCAGGACCATCGAGCCGGTGACGATCAGCGCCAGCGGCGAGTCGGCCGAGACCAGGGCGAGGACCGCGAAGCCGGTCGCGGAGAGTGCCAGCCCCAGGGACACGGTGTTGGGAGTGCCGAGCCGCGCCCCGATAGCCGGTGTGGACATCGACGCGATCACGCTGGCGGCGGCGAAGGGCACCATCCACAGTCCCGATTGGAGCGGGGTGAGACCGTGGATGAGCTGGAGGTACTGCGCGAACAGGAACACGAAGGCGCCCATGCTCAGCGCGCCGAGCATCATGCTGGCCAGGCCCACGGAGAAGGGCCGGTTCCGGAACAGGCTCAGGTCCACGAGCGGACTGGCCAGCCTCCGCTGCCTGCGGATGAACCACCACCCGAACAGCACACCCGCCACCAGGGTCGTGACGGTCGGCCACCCCCAGCCGCTGCTAGCAGCCTCCTTGGCCGCGTACACAAGCGGCAGGATCGCGGCCAGCGACAGCAGCACGCTGGTCAGGTCGAGACGGCCGGGCTCGGGGTCGCGGTACTCGGGCAGCAGGAGCGGTCCGGCGATCAGCAGCAACAGCATGATCGGGACACCCATGAGGAAGACCGACCCCCACCAGAACCACTCGAGTAGCGCACCCCCGGCCAGCGGGCCGATCGCCGCCCCGCTGGAGAAGGCGGCACCCCAGACGGCGATCGCCAGGGCGCGCTGCCGGGGCACGTGGAACATGTTCCGGATCAGCGACAGGGTCGAGGGCATCAGGGCGGCGCCGGAGATACCGAGCAGGGCCCGGGTGACGATGAGCATCTCCGGGCTGGTGGAGTACGCAGCGGCCACGGAGGCGACCCCGAAGGCCGCGGCGCCGGTCAGGAGGAGTTTGCGGCGGCCGATCCGGTCGCCGAGGGTGCCCATGGTGATGAGGAACCCGGCGATCATGAAGCCGTAGATGTCGAGGATCCACAGTTGTTGGGCGCCGGTCGGGGCGAGGTCCGCGGCCAGGTGCGGCAGGGCCAGGTGCAGGGCGGTGAGGTCGATCGCGAGCAGGAGGACCGGGAGTGTGAGGACGGCGAGCCCGGTCCACTCGCGGGCCCCGGCCGACCGTGTCGGGGTTCTGGCCGTTCCGGACGGGTGGGTGGGTGTGTGGGGAGGCATGTCTGCCCCTTTCCTGGTGTCGTTGCGAACTGACCGCACTCTCGCCCGGAGGGGTTTCGGAAAGGCCCCGGCCCGGGGCGCCCGTCGAAATCCCACTCGATCCCCGCTGCCCGGAGGCCTAGGCTGAACGCATGCGAATCGGGGTTCTGGGGGCACTCGAGGTACGGCGCGACGACGGAGTGGTGGTCCCGGTCCCCGAGGCGAAGGTGCGCACGCTGCTGGTCGGGCTGCTGGTCCGCGAGGGGCGTCCGGTCGGTGCGGACACGCTCGCCGACGACCTCTGGGGGGACCGCCCTCCCGCGAACCCCGAGCGCGTGCTGCGCTCCAACCTGTCCAAGCTGCGCACCGTGCTGGACGGGGTGGAACCCGACGGGCGCGCCAGGGTGGTCCGCTCGGCCGCCGGATACCGGCTGGCAGTCGACAGCGGGGAGGTGGACGCCTGGCGCTTCCGTGAGCTTCGGGAACGGGCGCGTGAGCTCTCGGGGTGGGAACGGGTCGAGGCGCTGACCGAGGCGCTCGACCTGTGGCGGGGGCCGGCGCTGGCGGGGTTCGTGGACGTGCCCTTCGCTGAAGCGGTGGCCGCCGCGTTGGAGGAGGATCGCGCGGGCGCCGTGGAGGAGCGGGCCGAGGCCCGGCTCTCGCTCGGTGAACACCGCAGGGTCGTCGACGAGCTTGCCGAACCGGCCAGGGCCGAGCCGCTGCGCGAGAGCGTGCAGGAGCTGCGCATGCGGGCCCTCTACCTCTCCGACCGCCAGGCCGAGGCGCTGGCCGTGTTCGAACGGTTGCGGCACCAGCTGGCTGAGGAACTGGGCGCCGACCCCGGCCGCCGGATCTCCGCGCTGCACCGGGAGATCCTCCGGCAGGACCCGGTGCTCGGCGCCGACCCCGACGCGCATGGCCCCCGGGGGCCACAGAAGGCCGGCGAGCCCCCGGAGAGCCGACCGCCGCGCCCCCGAACCAACCTCCCCGCACCGGCCACCGCCCTCATCGGCAGGGAGCGCGACACTGAGGACGTCCTTGCCGGGGCGGTGTCGGAACGGCTGGTGACCCTGGTGGGGCCCGGTGGTGTGGGCAAGACCCGGCTCGCGCTGGAGGCCGCGGCCAAGCTCGGACCGGCCTTCGCGGACGGGGTCTGGTGGGTGGAGCTGGGCGCACTGCCTCCCGGGGTCCACCAGGAGGCGAGCGTGGCCGAGACGATCGCCGCGGCGGCGGGGCTCCGCGACACCGACGTCGGCGGGACCGGGAGCAGGGGCCCCGTCACCCTGCTCGCGGAGGCGCTCCGATCCACCAAGACCCTGATCGTGCTGGACAACTGCGAGCACGTGGTGGACGCGGTCGCCGACCTGGTGCGGCGGTTGCTGGCCGAGGCGCCGACCGTGCACTGTCTGGCCACCAGCCGTGAGCCCTTGACCGTTCCCGGTGAGACCGTCCTCGAGGTGTCACCCCTGGAACTCCCAGCGGACCCCGACGGACGGGGGGATCCGGGGGAGGGCCGCCTACCCGGTGCGACGCGGCTCTTCGTGGAACGCGCACGTGCGGCCGCACCCCGCTTCACCCTGGACGAACGGACCCGCCCGCTGGTCGACGTGATCTGCCGCGGGCTGGACGGACTGCCCCTGGCCCTGGAACTGGCGGCCAACCGGGTGCGCGCGCTCGGTGTGGAGGAGCTGGCGGCGCGCCTGGACGACCGCTTCGGGCTGCTGGCCGGAGGTGCGCGCGGGGTCCCCGACCGGCAGCGGACCCTGCAGGCGGTGGTCGACTGGAGCTGGGACCTGCTGACCGAACCCGAACGCCTGGTCCTGCGCAGGCTCGCGGCCCACGCGGGCGGATGCGGCCTTCTCGCGGCGGAGGCGGTGTGCGCTGGCGACGGGATCGAGGCCCACGAAGTGATGGAACCCCTGGCCAGGCTGGTCGGCCGTTCCCTGGTCGTCGCCGCGGACGACGGCGGGGGTCTGCGCTACCGGCTGTTGAAGACCGTCGCCGGCTACGCCGAGCAGCGGATGGTGGAGGCGGGCGAGGCCGGGGCCGTACGCGACCGGCACCTGAGCTACTACCTGGACCTCGCCGAACGCGCGGACACCGGGCTGCGCGGACCCGATCAGGTGGCCTGGTCGCGCCGGTTGGACACCGAGACCGCCAACATCCGTACGGCCTTCGACCACGCGGTCTCTACCGGTCGCACCGACGAGGCCCTGCGCTTGGCCGTCGCCACCTCCTGGCACCGCTGGCTGCGCGGCCGCTTCGGGGCGGCCTACCGGGATCTCGGTACCGTCCTGGAGATGGACGGCGGCATCCCGGTCCACCGGGCCAGGGCTGTCACGGAACGGACCCTGCTGGAGGTGTTCCTCGCCACCACCGACGACCCCGTGGGCGCCGCGTGGCGGTCGGTGGAGCAGTTCGACGCGGACGAGGACCCCGTGGACCGGGCCAGGGCACAGCAACAGGTGGGCTCGTTCCTGGTAGAGGTCGGTGAGCTGGCCGCCGCGGAGGAACACCTGGGTGCCGCACTGCCCGTCCTGACTGAGCACGACGACACGTGGGGCTTGGCCCGGGCCCTGTGTTCCAACGCCCAGCTGGACCAGCTCCGAGGTAAGTACGCCGAGGTCAAGGCGGCCGCACAGCGGGCATGGCACTTGTTCGGCTCGCTCGGCAGCGGGTGGGGGCGGCTGCGCGCGGACTCCGTCCTGTGCCGCGACGCGGAGGTGCGCGGGGAATACGAGGAGGCCGTCCGGATCGCGGGGGAGGCCCTGGAGCTGGCCGAAGGCTTGGAGATGCGGGGCGAGCTGTGCTTCTGGCTCTCCTCTCTGGGCCGGGTCCTCCTCCTGCGCGGCGACCGCGAGCGGGACGACTACGGCGAGGCCGCTCGCATGCACGAGCGGGCGCGGACCACGGCCGTCGAGATGGGGGAGGTCTACGGCGAGTGCCACGCCGTGCTGGGTCTGGTCACCGGGGCCAGGCTGGAGGGCGAGCACGAACGCGCGGCGGAGCGGCTCCGCGGCTGGTTCGAGCTGTTCGGCCAGGCGCCCGTGTCGGCGCTGCACACGGTCGCCCTCGTGGAACGGGGCTTTCTGGCCGAGGCGGACGGGGATGTGGCGGCTGCCCTGGCCGCGCACGGCGAGGCACTCGAACTGGCTCTCGGTACCGGCTCCCCGCCCATGGCCGCACCGGCCCTGGAAGGCTTGGCCGGCGCTTGGGCCCGGGCCGGTGACGGCAAGCGGGCCAGCCGGTACCTCGGTGCGGCCTGGGCAGCCCGGGCGCCGGGGCCGACCAGTGAGGGGCCACTTCACGCCGTTCCCGAGTCCGCGGCCCATCCGGACGGTCGGAGGGTGTTCGAGGCGGTCCGGGCCCTGCTCGCCGAGGAGGACCTCGCCGCCGGGCTCGCCGAGGGTGAACGCTTGGCTGACCTGGGCCGCCACCGGGAGATCTGAGCCGCCCGGGGCGCCCTACGCGCCCGCCCACTCCCCCTGACGGGTTCGACGGCCTCGGGCACCCTGCCAATAGTGCGACGCGCCGGACGGTTGCCGGGAAGGTACCGGCCGGGACAGAAGACCTCCGGGGGACCAATCGAAAGGTCTGCGTTGGAGCAGCCGACCGTTACCCCTTGGAAGTACTCGTCTAGTACTCCAGTTGTAGATCCGGTTTGCCCTGACCTGGAACTATTCGCTGGAAATGACAGCACGACAAGCCTTTGATCTGGGGAAACACCAGACACACGGACGGCCACCGCGTGATCATCGATGGTTGTGAAGACAACGAAAACCCAGGCGGTGGCCGCTGACATCAGCGTAGCGGCCCAGCGCTGGCCACACCGGCTGAACGAGTTGATCCACGCCATCTCCACCCGTCTGGCCCGACCCGAGACCCAACACACCGCCCACGACCTCCTGCGCGGCCTGCTCGCCCCACTCCCACGCAAGAACTGCTGGACCCTGTCCGAACACGTCGGCCACCCCAACCCCCACCGCTTCCAGCACCTGCTCTCCCGCGCCCAGGTCAACGAAGTGGGCCTCGTCGAGGACCTACGCACCTACGCCCGCACCCATCTGGGAGAACAAGACGCGGTCCTGATCCTGGACGAGACCGGCGACCTGAAGAAGGGCACCACAACGGTCGGCGTCCAACGCCAATACACCGGCACCGCCGGGCGCATCGAGAACGCCCAGGTCGCGGTCTACCTCGCCTACGCCACCCCGGCCGGGCACGCGTTGATCGACCATCGCCTCTACCTCCCCCGCTCCTGGACCACCACCCCCGCACGCCTGCAAACGGCGGGCGTTCCCGACCACATCGCCTTCGCCACCAAACCCGAACTCGCCGCCCAGATGATCACCTCAGCTTTGGAGACGACCACACCCGCGAAGTGGGTGGCCGCCGACGAGGTCTACGGAGGCAATCCGCGCCTGCGCCAAACGCTGGAGGAGCACCGGCTCGGGTACGTCATGGCCGTGGCCCACACCGAACGCCTGGTGCTGCCACACGGCCCGGCCACCGTCGGCGAGCTCGCGGTACTGGCCCCAAGCTCCGCGTGGCAACGCCTGTCCGCGGGGCCGGGAGCCAAGGGCCAGCGCTTCTACGACTGGGCGCTCATCGATGCCGAACCCGTCCCAGGCGGGTACCGGTGGGCGCTGATCCGACGCCACCGCACCACGGGCGAGCTGGCGTTCTACCGGTGCTACGCACCCGAAGTGGTGCCGTTGAAGCGTCTGGTCGCCATCGCTGGGCGCCGGTGGGCGGTCGAGGAGAGCTTCCAGCAGGGCAAGGGCCTGGCCGGGCTGGACGAGCACCAGGTGCGCACGTGGTGCTCCTGGCACCGATGGAGCCTGTTCGCGATGCTCGCCTACGCCTTCCTCGCGGCCATGGCCGTCATCGAAGCCCGCCAGAACCCGTCCATGGTCGAGCTGATTGCGTTGACCTGCAACGAGATCGCTCACTTGCTCAACGCCCTGTTCACCACGGATCCCGACATCGAGCACGTGCTGGGATGGTCGCTGTTCAGACGCGCCCACCAAGCGAACGCCCGTCAATGCCACTACCGCAGACAGGCACTCCAGGAACTATGACAAACCGGAACTACAACTGGAGTACTAGACACGCCCGCAGAGGGCTGGAGGCAGCCGAGTGTCTCGATTTAAGACATGGGTCACACGGTGGCTCCTGAAGGTGAGCCGGTCAGTGCGCTCCGGGGCCCTCACGAAGGAAGAACGCGGTGGTGCGGTCCCGGGCGGCCTCGGCCTCCGCGCGCGGGGTGCCCGTCTCCATACTCGCCTCGCCCCAGCGGGCGCTGCTGGCGGTGATGAACCGGCGGCCCTCGTCGGTCCCCTCCCAGCCCTCGGCCTCCTGGGGCGTGTTCGCCCCCGCGTGCAGGTGCCGCTCCAGGACGAGGAAGGCCAGGTCCCAGCCCACGCCGGTGGCGCCCGGGCCGAACTGCTTCCAGAACATCGCCTCCGTGTCGGCCAAGAGCTCCAGGAGGCGCCGTGTGACCGGGTCGCCGAGAACGTCGAAGGCGTGCATGACTTCAGGACATCGGTGATGGCTTATATCAGCGAGAGCCAAATTAAGGCGGAGTGTCCCGCACCAAGACGACCGCTCAGCCCAGGACCACTGGGAGGCGCTCGGCGCCCCTGGACACGATGGACGGGGCCTCGGGGACTTCCTCGCCCTCGGCCAGGCGGATGTTCGGGAAGCGGGTGAACAACTTCTCCAGGGCGGTGATGCCCTCCAGCCGGGCCAGCCCCGCGCCCAGGCAGAAGTGCGGGCCGTGCGAGAACGCCAGGTGTCCGCGCTGCTTCCTCGTGAGGTCGAAAACGTGCGCGTCCGCGCCGTGCTGGGCGGGGTCCCGGCCCGCGGCGCCGAAGCCCATCAGCAGGGCCTCGCCCTCGGGCACGCGCACCCCGGACAGCGTGACCTCGGCCGCCGTGTAGCGCAGCGGCAGGTACTGGATGCTGCCGTCCCAGCGCAGGGTCTCCTCTACGACGTCGGCCCACGAGGCCTCGCCGCTCCGCACCAGGGCGAGCTGTTCGGGGTGGGTGAGCAGCGCGTGCACGGCGTTGCTGATGAGGTTCATCGTGGTCTCGTAGCCCGCGCCGATCATGAGGATGAGGGTCCACACGAGCTCGGTGTGGGAGAGCTTCTCGTCTCCCTCGGCGCGCGCCTCCAGCAGGGCGCTGGTGAGGTCGTCCCCGGGGTCCTCCGCCTTGGCCTCGGCCAGCCCGGCCAGGAAGGCCTGCAGGTCGATGTTGGTCTGAGCCGCCACCTCCGGTGTGGTGGTCGCGTCGAAGACCCGGTGCACCAGGGTGTGCAGGGTGTCCCGGTGCTCGACGCCGACCCCGAACAGTTCGGAGATCACCGTCATGGGCAGGGGCAGCGACAGCGCGGCCTTGAGGTCGACCGGCCCGGGGCCGGCGGCTTCGGCGGAGTCCAGGAGCTCGTCGGTGATCTCCTCGACGCGCGGCCGCAGGACCTCCACCCGGCGGGGGGTGAACGCCTGGGAGGCCAGGGTGCGCAGGCGGCGGTGCCGGTCACCGTCCGCGGTGAGCATGTTGTCCGGGGCGATCCAGGAGATCAGCGGCCAGTCCATGGGGATCTCGCCTCGGGTCCAGGGACGCCAGTGCCGGGCCTCCTTGCGCACGTCCGGGTGGGCCAGGGCCTCGGTGATGACATCGTGGCCGGTCAGCGCCCGAACAACCACGCCACCAGTGATCTCAACCTCGACGACGGGGCCTCGCTCGCGTAGTCGGGCTGTCTGTCGGTGGAGGTCGTAGGGGTGGAGGACGGGGATGTCTGCTGCCATGGCGGTGTGGTGCCCTTCGGGGGTTCGGGGGTGAACATGACGGGGAGTTGGGACAGGGCCAGCGCGAACGGCGCCGGGCGCCACTGGGCGTCGCCCTCCGCCATCCGCACGTCGGAGAGGCGCCTGGTCAGCGTCTCCACCCCGACCTGGGCGATGGCGTAGGCGAACCCCTGGGCGGGGCAGCGGTGCGGGCCGACACCGAAGGCCAGGTGGGCGCGGTTGCCCAACTCGATGTCGGGGCCCCCTCCGGACAGCTCGGCGTGCGCGGCCGCGTACCCGAGTAGGACCGGCTCCCCCGCCCGGATCACCGTGTCGAGGTCGACCCGCACGTCCTCCACCGGGTAGAGGACGGGGTAGTTGTTGACCGGCGGGTCGCGCCAGAGCACCTGGTCGATCGCCTCACCGACCCCGACCCGGGCGCTGTTGAAGGCGCGCCTGACCTCGGCGTCCGCCATGAGCGCTCGCATGGTTCCGGAGATGAGGTTGGCGGTGGGCTCGGCGCCCGCGCCGATGGTCACGACCAGCTGGTGCAGCATCTCCTCGTCGGAGAGCCCGGCCCGGTGCTGGAGCAGCCACGAAGTGACGTCCTCCCCGGGATCGGCGTGCTTGGCGGAGATCGCGTCGGACAGGGCGCGCTCGTACTCGCCGTTGGCCTTGGCGGCGTCGATGCCGTCCCACAGGTCGCTCAGGGAGTTGAGGACCCGCTCACCGACGTCGCGCGAGAAGCCGAACAGGTCGCAGAGCACCAGCAGCGGCAGCAGACGCGCGTACTCGGAGACCAGATCGGCGCGGCCCCGCTCCGTGAAGGCGTCGATGAGGGTGTGGGCGTGCAGGCGGGTGATGTCGCCGACCCTGCTCTCCGGGATACGCCCGAGGGAGTCGACCACCGAGCGCTTGAGCCGGGCGTGCTCGTCGCCGTCGGTGAAGAGGAGGTTGGGCCGGTGCATCATCATCGCGACGGCGGGCGCGTCGTCGGGGATCCGGCCTTCCCGCCAGTCCCGCCACAGGCGCGAGTCGCGGCGGAAGGTGCGGGTGTCCCGGCACCAGGCGGTGATCTTCGAGTAGTCGGCGACGACCCAGGCCCTGATCCCGGGGAAGATCTCCGCGGGGAAGATGGGCCCGTGCTCTTGGACCATACGGCGGTTGACCGCGTGCGGGTCCGCGTGGAAGTCGGCGGAGTGGAGCTCGGCGTACGGGCAGCGGGGGGCCAAGGAGATCCTGTCCAAGAGGGTGGCTGGGGGTGACGGGACGGCTCAGTCTTATGTCACAACCCGGACTTTAGACCCATTACGCAACACCGACAACTCCTGCCCCACAGGGTTTCCCGCGTTCCGTGTCGGGCGAGCGCGCCTGTCCGCTCGGCACCCCCGTGGACTGACCGTGCTGACCTGGACAAAGGTTCGGTCGCCCGGGGTCATTCAGCTGGTGCCCAGGGTCATGTCCTTGCTCATCCTGAGGCCGATTCACTGTGGCCTCCACTGAAACCGGCTCGTCCGGATGCGAGTGTGCACTCCTTAGGGGCTCGCGGTGTGAATCAGTGGGAATGCGTCGGCCCGTTTCACAGCCCTGGTGGTCGAGGGGGTCGTCGAGCGCTAAAAGTTCACTCCTGGGAAACATCATGATTACCGACGGTGGCCACTGGCCACTGGCCGCTGTCGGGGCGTGGCCGAGGGCCGGGTCGGAGAGCGGAATCTTCGGGTCCTCTCCGCTGGAAGCCCCTGCCGCGCAAGGAAAGTGCGCTTGACCTCGCAACACTCACACAGGTGCCCCTCGTTGCAGCTATTGACACACGTCACACGGTGAGCCAATCTGGTTAACCGTTAACGGTTAACCGAAAGGACATCATGTCGGAGATCCTGCCGATCAAGCACCAGGCACTGGGTGACAAGGTCGCCAGTGAGCTCCGGCGTCTGATCATCACTGGGCGCTACGCCCCTGGGACGTCGTTGGTCGAAGGGCACCTGGCCGAACAGTTCAACCTGAGCCGCGGCCCGATCCGTGACGCCCTCAAGACCCTGGCTTCCGAAGGGCTCATCGACACCAACCGCCGAAGTGCGACGGTCGTCGGACTGAACGGTGAGGACATCGACGAGCTCTTCTCCCTACGGGGTTCGCTGGAGCGCCTGGCCCTGGAGATCGGGATCGGGCGCGACCGGAACAGGCTCGCTCGGGAGCTCCGATCCCCGCTCGAACAGATGCGTGAGGCGCGAAAGGCACATGACCCGGAGGCCTTCACCGCCGCCGACGTGCGGTTCCACTCCGTCTTCTACGACGTAGCCGGACACCGGCGCCTCGCTGACGTGTGGGCGCAGTACCGACCGACCATCGAGGTCCTGCTCCTGGCGTCCAACGAGCGCTACACCGACCTCGGACCCTCAGTCGCCGCGCACGAGGTACTGGCCGGACTGGTCGAGACCGGTGAGCCCGACGCGGTCTTCGAGGAGCTCCGCGGGCACCTGGACAACGCCCGGCTCAGGCTCAGGGAGCCCTACACGACCCCCGGATCCGACTGACCCCGGGTGGTCACTGAACACCCGGTCCCCGACCCACGGCTCATGTCCCGCGACGCCATTACGGAGCCGACACCACCGAAACACCGGAGAGCACCATGCGTTCCAGTACCTTCCGCCTGACGGCGTCCGCACTGGCGATCACCGCCCTGACCGCGGGGTGCGCCGACCGGGGCGGCGTCAACGAGGACGCGGGGGAGTACCCCAGTGAGGACCTCACCCTCGTCGTGCCCTACGAGGCCGGAGGCGCCTCGGACCTGGCGGCCCGCACCCTCGCCTCCGAGATGGAGGAGGTCCTCGGACAGAGCATCGTCGTCGAGAACCGCAGCGGCGGAGCCGGTTCCGTGGGCCTGGAGGACCTGGCCGGACGCTCCGCGGACGGCTACAGCATCGGATACCTGCCGGTGGAGACCGTCATGCTCGATCACCAGGGCTACGAGGTGGACCCCGCGGACTACGACCTCGTCGGACAGATGGTCTCGGTCCCCGCTACTATCGCCGTCCCAGAGGACAGCCCCCACGAGACCCTCGACGACCTGGTCGAGGCCGCCCAGGCCGATCCGGGCTCCGTCTCGGTCTCCAACTCAGGGGCCGGATCCATCTGGGAGGCGGCCACCACCGAACTCGGGCAGGTCGCCGACGCCGAGTTCCAGCCGGTGCCCTTCGACGGCGGATCCCCCGCTGTCACGGCCGCCGTCGGCGGCCAGGTAGATGCGGTGATCGCGGGCCTGTCTGAGACCGCGCCCGCTCACGCTGACGACCAGATCCGGGTCCTCGCGGTCTTCGACTCCGAGCCGTCGGAGGCCCTGCCTGGGGTGGAGACCGCCGCCGAGCAGGACCTGGACGTCGTGATCGGTGGCTGGGGAGGTATCGGAGCTCCAGCCGGCGTGCCCGAGGAGGTGCTCCAGCAGCTGGAGGAGGCCTTCGACCAGGCTGCCGACTCGGAGGAGTTCGTCTCCGTCATCACCGACTCCGGGGATATCCCGGTCAACGTGCCCTCGGACGAGTTCGCCGAGTTCGTCGACCAGGAGTACGCCCGCTTCGGCGACCTGATCGCGGAACAGGACTGAGTACTGTGCCCACCCGAGCTGTTGACCAGGCAACGCCGCCGGAGGCGCAGGACGGGCGTCCCCGCCGCAAGCTCCGCGACCTCGTCCCTGCCGGGGCCGGCGCGTTGCTCGCCGTGTCCGTGTTCGCTTTGGCCGCCCAGATCCCCGAGGGCGCGCAGCTCACGCAGTTCAGCCCCCGCTGGTGGCCCGAACTGCTGTCGGTCGCCCTGCTGGCCCTGAGCACCTGCCTCGCCGTGCAGGCCTTTCGGAGGCCTTCCGGCGCCGCCGAGGACATCGCACCCGAACCCGCCACGCGCGAGGGCACCCGGCGCCTGGTCCTGATGCTCGCGGCCGTCGCGGGATACGGGGTGCTCTGGTACTTCATCGACTTCCGGGTCTCGACCACGGTCCTGTTCATCGCTCTGACCTGGTTCGGCGGCGGCCGCGGCTGGAAGGCGCTGATCCTCTTCCCCGTCCTGGCGACAGGGGTCCTCTACCTGCTGTTCGGCGTCCTGCTGAGAGTGCCACTATGAGTCCGATCATCGAGGGGTTCAGCGCGCTGCTGGATCCCACCGTCATCCTGTGCATCGCCGTGGGTGCCCTCCTGGGCATGCTCGTCGGTGCCTTCCCCGGCGTAACAGCGACCATGGCCGTCGCCCTGGCCAGCGGCTTCACCCTTTCGCTCGACCCGTTGCCCGGCCTGGCCGTATTGCTCACCATCTACGTCGCGGCCAACTTCGGCGACCGTGTCCCGGCGATCCTCATCAACACACCGGGAACGCCAGCCTCCATCGCCACGACCTTCGACGGCTACGCCATGTCGCGCCAGGGGAAGGCGGGGCTGGCACTGACCTCGTCAGCTTTCGCCTCCGCATGGGGCACGCTCGTCGGTGTCATCCTGCTCATGGTCGCAGCGATCCCGCTGTCACAGCTGGCCTTGAACTTCGGTCCGGCCGAGATGTTCGCCCTGGTCGTCTTCGGACTGACGATGATGGTCGGGGTGTCCGGAGGGCGGATCGTTAAGGGGCTCATGGCGGGCGGGCTCGGCCTGCTCCTGGCGGCTGTGGGCCGCGACCCGATCACGGGTACGCCCCGGTTCACGTTCGGCGCGACCGAGCTCTCCGACGGCATCCCCTTCATCGCCGCGATCATTGGTCTGTTCGGCATCGCTGAGGTGATGAACCAGATCCTGGTGCACCGGCGGGGCCGTGCCGCGGAGCCGATCAAGAAGTTCGGCCGCTGGTTCCCCACCCGTGGTGACTGGCGCACCATGTTCAAGCCGCTCGCGGTCGGCAGCGGTGTGGGCGGGGTCGTCGGCGTCGTCCCCGCAACTGGCGGTGACATCGCGGGCATCCTCGGTTGGGACCAAGCGCGCCGGGCCTCCAAACGGCCGGAGGAGTTCGGCAAGGGCTCCCTGGAAGGTCTCACCGCGGCCGACACCTCGTCCAACGCGACCCTGGGCGGATCCGTCACCACGACCCTGGCCCTGGGCTTGCCCGGCGACTCGGTCATGGCCGTCATGATCGGCTCCATGGTCGTCTGGGGCATCCAGCCTGGGCCCTCCCTGTTCGCCAACCAGCCCGACCTGGTCTACAGCATCGCCGGCATCATGCTGATCGCGACCGTCGTCGCCCTGGTGATCAGCCTGCTGCGTATGCGCGGAGTGGCCAAGCTCCTGGAACTGCCGCAGCACTTCCTCTGGGCGGTAATCCTCGTCTTCTGCATGGTCGGTACCTACGCGGTGAACAACAGTGTGTTCGACGTGGGAATCATGCTCGTCTTCGGGCTGGTCGGCCTGTTCCTCAAACGCTTCGGCATTCCGCCCGGCCCGGTCGTCCTCGGCCTGATCCTGGGGAACCTGGCCGAAGGCAACCTGCGCAGGGCCTTGGAGATCGACGGTATACAGACCATTCTGACCAGCCCCATCGCACTGCTTCTACTGGCGGTGAGCGTGCTCGCGCTCGCCATTCCGCCGCTCCGCTCCGCCTGGCGCACGCGCCGGGCACGCCGGGACGAGGCCGCCACCGTCTCGACCTGACCCCTGTACCGCCCCCCGCGCCACTCACGATTCCCCTGAGGAGAACCACGCATGCCCGTGCAAGCACAGGTGATCACCGCCCTTCCCACCCCGTTCACCAGGGAGGAGGGGCTGGACACCCAAGGCGCCTCCGAGCTTTTCACCGCAGTTCGCGACCGGGGGGTGGACGGCGTGTTCGTCGCCGGGACCACGGGGGAGTTCACCGCCCTCGACGACGATGAGCGCCTGAGCCTCATCCGGATCGCGCTTGACGTCTTCGGACCGGACCGCGTCTACGCCCACGTGGGGGCGGCCGCACCCCGCCAGGCCGCGCGACTGGCCCGCGCCGCTGTGGACGCCGGGGCAAGCCGGCTGGCCGCGATCACTCCCCATTTCCTACCCGCCCCCGAGGATGCCCTAGTGCGCTACTACGAGCGCCTGGTGGCCGCGGCCGGTGATGCTGAGGTCCACGCCTATCTGTTCCGGGCGCGCTCCACCACGGAGGCCCGACCCCAGGTCCTGAGGCGTCTCGCTGACGCGGGTGTCCGCGGCGTGAAGATCAGTGGTGAGACCGATGCTTCGGTCTCGAGCTACCTGGCGGCCGCTCCCGACGGCTTCTCGGTTCTGTCCGGCAATGACATCGCGTTCGAGGAATTCGTCCGCTCCGGCGGAAAGGGAGTGGTTTCCGGGGTCTCCTCGGTGTTCCCCTCACCCTTCGTGGCCTTGCGCGATGCCCTCAACAAGGGGGACGACGAGGGTGTCCGCGCAGCCCAACCGCTGATCGAGCGAGCGGTATCGGCCGTCCAAGCGGGCAGCATCCCGCACCTGAAGGCGGGACTAGCTGTCCAAGGTCTGTTCGCCGGACCCGCGCGCGTGTGCGGGGACGCCGTGTCCGAGGCCGACCTGTCGGTCCTCCGGGAGACGGCAGAAGCACTGGCCTGACCACTGGCGGACGGAGGTCGCGAGAACGAGAGGTAGGCGCACCGTGGCACTAAAAAAGATCATCAACCGGCCCGAGGACTTCGTCGACGAGGTGACTGAAGGGTTGCTACTGGCGCACCCGGACCGCTTGCGAGCGGCCACCGTGGACCGGCGGGCTCTGGTCCGTGCCGACGCTCCGCTGGACGGGCGCGTGGGTATCGTCACCGGAGGGGGCTCAGGGCACCTGCCGCTGTTCCTCGGCTACGTTGGCCAGGGGCTGGCCACAGGAGTGGCGGTGGGCAACGTGTTCTCGTCCCCCTCCGCCGAACAGATCGCCGCAGCCACACGCGCCAGTCACGGGGGCGCTGGCGTGCTCTACCTCTACGGCAACTATGGCGGCGACGTCTACAACTTCGACTTGGCAGCCGACGTCGTGGCGGCGGAGGGGGTCGAGACGGCGACGGTACTGGGCACCGACGACGTGATGTCGGCACCCAGAGGCAAGGAGGAAACCCGGCGAGGTGTGGCGGGGCTCTTCTTCGCCTACAAGATCGCCGGTGCCGCGGCCGAGCGCGGCGACGACCTCGAGTTGGTCCGCGCGGCGGCACAGCGGACCGTGGACGCCACCCGCACCATGGGAGTGGGATTGTCCCCGACGATCCTCCCCGCGGCGGGCGAGCCCACCTTCACTCTGGACGAGGGCGAGATGGAAGTCGGGATCGGCATCCACGGAGAGCCCGGGAGCCACCGGGGCGCCTTGGAGACCGCGGATGAGATTACCGACCGCTTGCTCACCGAGATCCTGGCCGAGCTCGACCCCGGGGCCGGGAACCGAGTCGCTGTACTGGTTAACGGACTGGGCGCGACGCCTCTGGAGGAGCTGTACCTGATCTACCGGCGTGTCCACCGGGTACTGAGCGAGCGCGGAGTCATCGTCCACCGGCACTACGTGGGGGAGTTCGCCACGAGCCTGGAGATGGCGGGTGCCTCGGTTTCCCTCCTGTTGCTCGACGGCGAGCTGGCCGGGCTCCTCGACGCGCCCGCCGCGTCCCCGTTCTTCGCCCAGGGCACCACGGCCGCGCCGACCGCGCGTGCGCCGAAGGCCGCTGGCAGCGGACTGGAGGGCGGGGCGGCCCCGCGCGTGCGCCGTACCGATCGGGTGAGCGAGCTGAGGCGAGTGCTCGCGGACACCCTGGATCGGATGCCCGCACACGCCGGGGAACTGCGGGACCTGGATTCGAGGCTCGGAGACGGGGACCTGGGGGTCACGGTCTCCTCCGGAGCGCTGGCGGCCCGGCAGGTACTGCTCGAACTGCCAGAGGATGCCCACGATGCGGATGTCCTGCGCGCTGCCGCCACGACCTTCGCAGCGGCCAACCCGTCGACGTTCGCCGCACTGACCGGTGCCGGGGTGCTTGCCGCCGCAGCGGAGGCGGAAGGGTTGGACGCGGTCTCAGCCGCGGCCGCAGCACGTTTGACCGGCGCTGTCTCTCGCAGGGTGCGGGAGCGGGGCGGTGCTAGTCCCGGCGACAAGACGTTCGTGGACGGACTGGTGCTGGTCGAAGAGGCCCTTGTCGGTGTGCGGGACCCCGGCGAGGCCGTACACGCGGCTGTCCTCGCCGCTGAGCGGGCGGTCGCCGAGACGAGTGCGCTGACCTCGGCGAAGGGGCGCGCTGCCTGGGTCGGTGAGCGCGGCGCCGGTGAGCGGGACCCTGGTTCCGTGGCTCTGCTCCGGTTCTTGGAAGCGTGGCGCGACAGTCTCGCCTGAGGTCGTTCAGACCGGTACCGGCACGTTGACGGTTCCCTCCGGCCGGGACGCCGCCTGTACCGAGTGCTGCGAATCCGAGCGAAAACGTGCCGTCGGATAGCCTCGCCGCGAGTAGATCCCCGCTGCAGGCAGGCTTTCCGGGTGCGGGAGCGCCGGGAAACCCGCACTGCGGAGGGGGCACCCCCTGCGTATCGAGGTAGAGGTATGACTGACGACCCGTCCCCGTCCGCCCTCGCCGGTTCCGGTGCCGCGCGGCAGATCGACACCACCAGGACCCACTCCGCCCGGATCTGGAATTACTGGATGGGCGGCAAGGACCACTACCCGATCGATCGCGTGGCCGGCGACCAGGTGGCCGCGTCCTACCCGGAGATCGTGGACCTGGCCCGCAGCAGCCGGGAGTTCCTGGTCCGCGTCGTGAACCACCTGGCGGGCGAGGCGGGCATCCGCCAGTTCCTCGACATCGGTACCGGGATGCCCACCGCCAACAACACCCATGAGGTCGCCCAAGCGGTGGCACCGGAGTGCCGCGTGGTCTACGTGGACAACGACCCCCTCGTACTCGCGCACGCGCGCGCACTCCTGGTCGGCACACCGGAGGGCGTCACCGACTACATCGACGCCGACCTGCGCGAACCCGACACCATCCTGCGGCGGGCCGCCGAAGCCCTGGACTTCGACCAACCCGTCGGGCTGATGCTCATGGGGGTCCTGGGCCACATCCCCGACGAGGAGGTACTGCCGATCGTGCGCCGCCTCCTGGCCGCCCTTGCGCCCGGCAGCTACCTGGCCAGTTACGACGGCACCAACACGAGCGAGGCCTACAACCGGGCCATCGAGGAGGGCAATAAGCACGGAGACGTCCCCTACCTCCTGCGCAGCCCGGAGGAGTTCGCCGCCCGGTTCGAAGGGCTGGAGCTGCTGGAGCCCGGCGTGGTCCCCTGCCCCGAGTGGCGTCCCTACCCCGTCGAGGCCGGTATCCGCCGCGGCATGGACCAGTACGGCGGGGTGGCGCGCAAGCCGTGACGCCCAGCACGTCCGCAGCCGGCCATGTTCGGGGTGGCGCAGTCCCGACTGATCAGCGGGGGGCGTGGTATGGATCAGACATGGCTGAACACACCCCGGCCACCCCAGGCCAGCCCGCCGAACATCCCGACAGCGGCATCACCGGTGGCCAGACCGGTGATGCCGTCGCAGCCGAGGTCCATGCCCAGCTGGAACACCGGCTCGTCGGATACGACGCGGCGGCCCGGAAGTCCGAGGCCGACGCCCGCAAGGCCGAGGCGGAGTCCCGGCAGGCCAAGGAGATGCGCAAGGCGCGCGGCAGCACCAACGCGACCATCGGCGGCGCCTTGTTCTTCTCGCTGCTGTTCGGAGCCCCGAGCAGCCTCTCGGCGCTGGGTTCCGGCGGCGTGGCGGCCTTCGCGGTCGTATGGATCGCGCTGGCGGCGATCAACACAGCGATTGTGCTGGGGCTGACCCGCCGGATCTGACCCGCCGTGCGCCCGGAGCGCAGAACATCCTCGCAGCGTCAGGTCGTACCGCTCGGTTGGGAAACTGCCGCCTGCCCTGCCTCGATGATGGCCTCGAGTGAGGAGCGGGCCGACTGCAGTTCGTCGATCCGGCCGGTGATGCGGTCCCGCTCCTTCACCAGTTCGGTGACGAGTTCACCGCACGCCGGAGCGACCACCTGACCGTCGTCCGTAGAGCAGGGCAGGACCTCCCGGGCCATCTCGGAGTTGAGGCCCGCTGCCAGCAGGACCCGGATGCGGCGCACCAGGTCCACGTCTCCCTCCGAGTAGGCCCGGTAACCGTTGGCCTGACGGCGGGGCCGGAGCAACCCCTGTTCCTCGTAGTAGCGCAGAGCACGGGTGCTCACCCCTGCACGCCGCGCCAGTTCGCCGATCCTCACCGCGCCTCCCGCTACTGACTTGACCTTCACGCTGGCGTCAAAGTCTACGTTCGGTGCCATGACAGCAAACACAGCACACGAACACGGCGCCGGGACCTCTACGACGCCCGACAGTGCCCCCGTGACAGTGATAGGCCTCGGACCCATGGGTCGGGCCCTAGCGGAGTCCCTGCTCCGGTCCGGGCACCCGACCACCGTCTGGAACCGCACGCCGGGGAAGGCCGACCAGCTCGTCGGCCAAGGGGCGCGCCTGGCGGGCTCCGCTGCCGAAGCGCTGGCGGCCAACGGTGTCGCGGTCCTCTGCCTGATCGACGGCGCGGCGGTCGACAGCGTCCTCGACCGGGCCGCACGCGAGACCGACCTGTCCGGTCTGGTAGTCGTCAACCTCACCGCCGACACCCCGGAACTGACCCGGGGACTCGACCAGCGCCTTGCCGAACGGGGGATCACGCTGCTGGACGGAGCGATCATGACGGGCGCCGAAACCATCGGTACCCGGGCCACCCGCGTCCTGTACTCGGGTCCGCAGGAAACCTACGAAGCCCACCGGGACCTGCTCTCGGCCTTCGGTGGCACGGCGCACTACCTCGGTTCGGAGGTGTCAGCCGCGGCCACCTACGACGTCGCCCTGCTCACCCAGTTCTGGACCTCGATCGGCGGTGTCGCACACGCCCTCGCCTACGCACGTGCACAGGGCCTGGACGTGAACCTGGTGGCCCCGCACGCCGCGGCGATGTCGCGACTCGCGGCCGACGTTCTGCCCGAGCTGGCCTCCGACCTCGTCGAGGGGAGTTTTTCGGGGGCCGACAGCTCCTCTCTCGATTCGGTCTCGGCCAGCCTGGGCCACCTGCGTGCGGCGATGACGGCGGCGGGTGTGCCAGAAGGGGGCCTCGAAGCCACCCACGCCGTCGTGGAGCGGGCCCGCGACGCCGGTTACGGGGGTGACTCTCCGAGCAGGCTCGCCGATGTGCTCGGCCCACACGCGGCCGACGGTTCCTGACTGGGGAGAGGTGGTGGTGTGCCTGGCAGCGGGGGCGGGCACGCCCCGTGGCATGGCGGACGCTGAGCGCACCGGGGACGGCCGTTACGTCGTGGTCAAGGGACGTCGGTGGCGCGCCAGCGATCCGTCCCTGCCCGACCGGGTACGTGAGCGCCTGGTCGGACATCTGATGTCGGCCCGCCGGGATGTCGCGGCGGCCCTGCGCGCGGAGGACCCCGATGCCGAACGGCGGGCGAGGCGAAGAGTGCAGTGCGCCAAGGAAGGTCTGGGGGAGCGGGGTGCCCCCTGGTGGGAGTTGGCCGCGGACGAGCGGCGCCTTCGCTGGGAGGAGGCGCTCCGGCGCCTGGACACACCGTGACGGTCAGAGTCTCCGGAATACGGAGTTGTGGCTCCCGCCGGGAGCGCGGGGCTCGGGACGGTCGGGCCCCGCGAGGGTGGTGGGGCAACGTTCCGCCGTGGCCGATTCCGCCCTGCACACCTGAGAGGTGCGCCCTCAGGTGTCGGCGACGCCCACGATCGTGTCCGTGCTTGCTCGTGGGATCAGCCGAGGTGAGAGCACGATGGTGCGGTGTTCGTGCTCCGGGTGGCGGGCGACCTCCTCCAACAACAGGCTGGTGGCGATGCGTCCCATCTCGTCGCCGGGCTGGCTCACGGTGGAGATGGGCACAACGTGGTCGGAGGCGAAGTGGTTGTTGTCGTATCCGATGACCAACAGGTCCTCTGGCACCCGAACACCCGAGTACAACAGGGCTTGGACGGCTCCGGCGGCCAGTGCGTCGGAGGCCGCGACCAGGGCGTCGGGCCGTTCCTGTTCCGGGAGGTCGACGATGTCTGATCCTACTGACAGTCCCGCCGGGGTCGTGAGGCGGTCGGTCTCCCACACGTTCAAGGACACTGTCCCGTCCGCCTCGGCGACAGCGCGCTCGACCCCGCGAAGGCGCCCTTCGATGGCGCTCAGTGTGAGTGGGCCGCCCGCGAAGACCAGCCGCCGGGCACCGGCGTCGATGACGTGGGAAGCGGCCAGATATCCGCCCGCCTCCTCGTCGACGACGACCCCGCAGCTTTCCCCGTCCACCCCCGCCCAGTTGACGTAGACGATCGGCAAGTTGCGTCGGCGCACCTGTTCGGCGCGGTCCATCGGCCCGTCCAGCGGGGCCAAGAGAATCCCGGAGACCCGGGACTCTTCGAACAGGTCCAGGGACGAGTCCTGTTTGGCCAGGTCCACGTCGCTGTTGGCCAGCAGGAATCGGACGGATTGCTGGTCGGCAAGGCGTTCCGCGCCGCGCACTATGTCGAGGAAGTAGGAGTTGGCCAGGTCGACCACGACGAATCCGAACGTGTCGGCGTGGCCGACCACCAGCGAGCGGGCGACGTGGTTGCGCACGAAACCGAGTTCCGTGATCGCGGCCTGCACACGTTCGCGGGTCGGTTCAGCCACGACGGAGGGGCGGTTGAGGACGTTGGAGACGGTGCCCCGGGAGACGCCGGCCCTGCGCGCCACATCCTCCATCGTGGGGACGGAAGCGACTCTGCGCGCGTGACCTTCGGTTTCCTGCTCTGCCATCGTGTCGGGAACCCCCACGTCGTCGTTATTGCCAGGATCCACCTTATGGGCGTACGCTTTGGAGCGCTCCAGAGCATGTGTTCCACGGCACACCTGGAGCGGCAATTTGGAGCGCTCCAATTGCGGTGAACGCACGGAGCGCCCACCCCCCAGCAGAGGAGGAATGATGGTCTCTCCAGGAACCGGCCCCCGCCTGGCTGCCCTCGCGGTGGCCGGGGCCACCGCTTTCGCGCTCACCTCTTGCTCGGGTCCGGAGGGGGCGGGGACATCGGACTTCGACCTCCTGATCAACACCGAGAACCAGGAGATCCCCGCGGTACTCAGCACCCTGGCTGAAGAGGAGTGCGCGGCCGAGGATGAGTCCCTGCCCCTCTCAGTCGAGACGGTGCCCCAGAACAATCTCGACCAGCAACTACAGCTGCTCGCCGGTCAGGGCGGTCTGCCCGCCCTCTACTCCGCTGGTAACGCCCCCGCTCTGACGGAGACGCTCGCCGACTCCGGACACGTCCTGGACTTCGAGGAGGCGCTCACCGACCTCGACGCCCTCGACCGGCTCGAACCGGCTGCCGTCTCCACGATCGAGGACCTGTACGGCGGCTTCCGCGTCCTGCCGTTCGAGTACAACATCGAGGGCATTTGGTACAACCAGGAGCTGTTCGCCGAACACGGCGTGGACGTTCCGCAGACATGGGACGAGTTGGTCGCCGCCGCCGAGACCTTTTCCGAGGCCGACGTGCTCCCCTTCTCCGCCAGCGGCGAGCAGGGGTGGCCCATTACCCGCTTCATCGGCAACTACCTCTACCGCGATCTCGGTCCCGAAGCCTTGGAGCTGGTCGCCAACGGTGAGGTCGAACTCACCGACCCCGACTACGTGCGTGCTGCCGAGGCCGTCGCTGACCTCGGGGATGCGGGGTTCTTCGGCGAGGGTGTCGGTTCTATCGACATGGACACCTCCACCAACCGTTTCCTGTCCGGTGAGGCGGCCATGTTCTACATGGGCAGCTGGGCACTGAGCGACTTCAACGACGAGGAGCGCAACGCCATCGGGGAGGACAACATCGGCTTCATGCCCTTCCCCGAAGTCGAAGGCGGTGCGGGGAACAGCGGTCAGCTGGCCGCCAACGTAGGCCTTCCCGTGACGATGAACGCCAGCGCCCTCAACGAGGAAACCGAAGCCTGGCTGACCTGTATCGCCGACCACTACGGCACCACCGCGCTGGAGCAGGAGAACCGGGTGTCGGGGTTCGTCGTGGAGGACGAGGGCACCGATGTACCCCTGCTTACCCAGGAGGTGCGGGATCAGGTCGCCGACACCGACGATCCCGTGCTGTGGTTCGAGGCTCTTTTCTCGACCGAAGCCACAGACACAAGCCAGAACAACGCCGCACCCCTGGTCAGCGGATCGCTCACCGCCGAGGAGTTCATGAGCATGGTCCAGTCCGACCAGTTCTGACCCCGTCCGCCACACCGCGCAGGCACCGGCGGGCTCCGCGCTGTGCCCGCGCACGAAGGAAACCCGACGATGAAGCAGGTTCTCGGCGACCGCAAGGCGGCACTCGTCCTCATCGGTCCGGCACTGGTCGTGTACACGATCGTGATGCTGGTACCGGTTCTCTGGTCGCTCGGCTACATGTTCTTCACCGGCAACGCCATCACCGGCTTCCGGTTCACCGGGCTCGACAACATCGTCCGGCTGTGGGACGACAGCAAGGTCCACGAAGCCCTCTGGTTCACCCTCAAGTACGCGGTCGTGGTAACCGTCGGCCAGGTGCTGGTCGGCTACGCCCTCGCGCTGCTCTACGTTTTCGTCCTACGCCGCTACTCGTCCTTGGTACGGACCCTGGTCTTCTTCCCGGTGGTCCTGCCCACGGTCGCGGTTGCCCTGATGTTCCAACAGCTGTTCGCGATCGCTCCGCAGGACGGACCGGTCAACGCGTTCCTGAACGTGCTGGGGTTCGCCTCCGTCGACTGGTTCGGCGACGGCGGCAGCGCGTTCCTGGTGATCGTGGTCATGGATATCTGGCGGTCCATGGGCTTCTACGGTGTGCTCCTGTACGCCGGCCTGGTCGACATCCCCGAGGACCTCTTGGAGGCTGCCCGGATGGACGGCGCCGGCCGCTGGACGCTGGTGCGCCACATCGTGCTGCCGCTGTCCTTCCCCGTGCTGATCTCCTCGTTGATCTTCAGTATCAACGGGACGCTCAAGGTCTTCGACAGCATCATCGCTCTGACGGACGGCGGCCCAGGTACCTCCACCAGTCCGTTGACCCTCTATATGTTCCAGACCTCGTTCACGTACGGCGAGTACGGCTACGGCAGTTCCGTGGCGACACTGCTCACCCTGCTGTGCCTGGTGGTGACCGTGCTCGTCTTCCGTATCTCGCGCCGTGATCTGACCAGGTGATGCCCATGACGATCCGTGCCCTCCCGTCCTACCCCGCGGGCACAGCGCTGCGGCGCGTACGCAACCCCCACCTGCGTCGGCTCCCGTCCCACCTGCTTGTGGCTCTGCTCCTGGCCATCGTGTTGGGGCCGCTCGTGTGGCTTCTGCTGGGGTCCTTCAAGACCCAGACCGAGTTCCTCGAGGGGCCCGTGTGGGCCCTGCCCGCGCAGTTCAACTTCGACAACTACGTCACGGCCTGGACCACTGGGAACTTCTCCCAGTACCTGCTCAACAGCGTCGTCGCGGTGTTCCCGGCTCTGTTCCTAATGCTGCTGCTGGGAACCGCGGCCGGATTCGCGCTGGAGGTCCTGGTCTGGAAGGGCCGCGGCGGGGTACTGCTGCTGTTCCTGGCGGGGATCATGGTCCCGATCCAGATGATCCTGCTGCCGCTGTTCACGGTCTACTACCGCACCGGGCTGACCGGGACGCTGTGGCCGCTGGTCATCACTTACACCGCAGCCGGCTTGCCGCTGACAGTGTTCTTGATGGCCACCTACTTTCGGGCCGTGCCGCGCGAGATCTTTGAGGCCGCCGCTATGGACGGGGCCGGAGTAATCCGCTCCTTCTTCCTGATCGCGCTGCCCATGATGCGCAACGCAGTCTTCACCGTGGGGCTCGTCCAGTTCTTCTTCTTCTGGAATGACCTTCTCATCGCACTGACCTTCACCAACGTCGGCTCGCTGCGCACCCTCCAGGTGGGCCTGCTCAACTTCACCGGCCAGTTCGGCACCGTCGAGTACGGCCCCTTGTTCGCGGCGATCTGCCTGAACGTTTTCGCCATGCTCATCCTCTACCTCGCCCTCAACCAGCGCATCCAAAAGGGGCTGACTGCGGGATCGATCAAGGGATGACCAGGGAAAGGAAGAGTTTGTCCCAGCACAATCACGTTCGCGTCCCCAGCCCTGTCCGATGCGAACACGACCAGGAGGCTCTGGGCATCGGGGTGGCCGCACCCCGCCTGAGTTGGCAGACCGAGGCGCCCGTCGGCTGGCGCCAGGCCTACTACGACATCGAAGTCCGGCACGGCGAAGGGGCGACGGAGACGGTCACTGTCCACTCTGAGGACCAAGTCCTCGTCCCTTGGCCGGTTGCACCCCTGAACTCACGCGAAAGCGCGCGCATGCGGGTCCGGGTCACGGGCACCGACGGCTCCAACTCAGGCTGGAGCCCGTGGGCCGACGTGGAGGCGGGCCTGCTGCGGGCCGATGACTGGACCGCCCGGCCGGTCCGAGCCCCTTGGCAGGAGAGCCCCAATACCGAGCGCCGACCCTATCTCGTGCGTAGAGAGTTCGATCTCCCCGGGCCCGTTGTCCGGGCCCGTCTGTACGCCACCGCCCACGGGGTGTTCGAGGCAGAGATCAATGGTCGGCGGGTGGGTGACGACGTCCTTTCTCCAGGCTGGACGGCCTACCACGAACGCCTGCGCTACCGCACCTACGACGTCAGCGATCTTCTTCATGAGGGACCCAACGCGATCGGTGCCTGGCTTGCCGACGGTTGGTACCGGGGAAGGCTGGGGTTCAACGGCGGCCACCGCAACCTCTACGGCACCGACCTGTCCTTCCTCGGCCAGCTGGAGGTCGAGCTCGCCGACGGAACGCGGCTGGTGATCGACACCGACGAGGAGTGGCGTGCTCACCACGGTCCGATCCTCTCGAGCGGCCTCTACGACGGTGAACACTACGACGCCCGGGAGGAACACAGGGCATGGACCCGTCCGGGCTTCGACGACTCCGCCTGGCGGCCGGTGATGCCTGTGGAACGGGATCCCGCCACTCTCACGGCCCCGGAGCAGGCGCCGGTCCGCTGTACTGAGGAGATCCACCCCGTCGAGATCAGGCGCACCCGCCAGGGGACCCTGCTTTTCGACTTCGGACAGAACCTCGTCGGCCGACTGCGGGTGCGAGCGGACGGACCCGCCGGGCACACCATCCGCATCCGTCACGCGGAGGTTCTGCAGGAAGGTGAACTGTACACGCGTACCCTGCGCCTGGCCCCTTCCGTGGACACGCTCGTTCTCGATGGCCGCGGCGCCCGGGAGTGGGAGCCCCGGTTCACCTTCCACGGATTCCGCTACGCCGAGATCGAGGGGTGGACCGACGCCCCGGTCCCGGGCGACATCGTGGCCCGAGTACTGCACACCGATATGGAGCGCACCGGACACTTCGACAGTTCGGATCCCCTCCTGAACCGGCTCCACGAGAACATCGTCTGGAGTATGCGCGGCAACTTTCTCGACCTGCCCACCGACTGCCCCCAACGCGATGAGCGCCTGGGATGGACAGGCGACATCCAGGTCTTCGCACCCACTGCCGCATTCCTCTACAACTGTGCCGGTCTGCTCTCCTCGTGGCTGCGCGACCTGGCCCACGAACAGCTCGGCGACGGCACCGTGCCGTGGTTCGTCCCCACGATCCCGGGGGGTCCCGTGTGGACGCCCTCGAGACCCGGGGCGGTCTGGGGCGACGCTGCGGTCCTCACCCCCTGGGTCCTGTACCGACGCTACGCCGACACCGAGATACTCCGGCGCCAGTATCCGAGCGCCAAAGCCTGGGTGGACCTGGTGGAACGCCTGGCCGGCCCCGATCGCCTCTGGAAGGAGGGATTCCAGCTGGGCGACTGGCTCGACCCCACGGCTCCCCCCGAGGACCCGGCAGCGGCAATGACCGACCGGCACTTGGTGGCCACCGCCTACTTCGCCCACTCCGCCCGGCACTTGGCCCACACGGCCCGTGTGCTCGGTCAGTCCCGGGACGCCGCGTACTACGGCCGCCTGGCCGACGAGGTGTGTGAGGCGTTCATGGGTGCCTACGCGGGTGAGGACGGGCGGATGAGCAGCGACACCCCCACCGCCTACGCGCTCGCTCTGGCCTTCGACCTCGTGCCGACGGACTTGCGGCAGAGCACGGGGGACCGCCTCGCCGCGCTGGTGCGCCAGGGCGGTCACCGCATCTCCACCGGGTTCGCGGGTACCCCCGTGGTCTGCGATGCCCTCACCGACACTGGACACCTCGAGACCGCCTACGACCTGCTCCTGGAGGAAGGGTGTCCATCCTGGATGTACACCGTGCTGCAGGGTGGAACCACCATCTGGGAGCGGTGGGACAGCATGCTCCCTGACGGCACGGTCAACCCTGGCGAAATGACCTCGTTCAATCATTACGCGCTAGGGGCGGTCGCTGACTGGATTCATCGGGTCATCGGGGGGATAGCACCGCTGGAGCCCGGTTACCGCCGGGTGCGGTTCGCCCCCCGCCCCGGCGGTCGGCTCACCCATGCCCGGGCCGAGTTCCAGTCCGGGTACGGCACCGTCGCCTGTGCCTGGGAGTTGGCGGGAGGGGAACTCCGCTGTGACGTAGAGGTGCCGGTGGGCGCCGGTGGATCGGTGGAGCTTCCCGGTGCGGAGGCCGTCGAAGTCGGCCCCGGCCGCCACAGTTTCCGCTTGGACTTTGACGGGGGCACTGCTAGGAAGAACGGAGGCGCTGCTGTGAAGAGTTGACCGTTCGCACCAAGGCCGAAGGTCATCTTCGTCCGGTGGCCGCGTGGTCGGGGACCCCGGGGTGGATAGGCGGGCTGCTTGGTGCCCGCCGGTTATTCGACGAGTGTGCACTGGGGGCGGGCGCCGCGGAGCTCGGAGTTCGTCAGCTTGGGCGCCGGACCAGCCGACGCATCAGTGTGTCGGCTGGTCCGCGGTTCCCGATGCGTTCCAGCCGCGCCGCCACGGCAACTCCGACCAGCCAGACCGTACCCCCTACGCACAGCGCGCCGAGACTGTCCAGCCTCGGACCCGCTCCGCCGAGCTGGGGATGCAGTATTGCCGTGACCAGCACAGAGTTGAGCAGGTAGACGGTGAGTGAGCGCTGCCCGGCCGATGCGGCAGCTCGTACAACCGGCCCCCTCCGCGAGTCGAGCCGGATGCTCAGCAGCCTGAAAGCGGCGGCGTATCCGGCACCGCCGAGCACACCGGTGAGTACCTGCACCGCCATCAGAGCACCCTGCGAAAGCCACTCGGCCCGCAGGGTTCCCACGGTGATCAGCGCCGTGGGTAGAGCCCCGAGCAGGGAGACGCTGATGTCGCTGAGGAGGTGATAGACGGGCTGGGAGGCCTATGAAGGAATCTCATAGCGCATCCGGGCACCCGCCTGCCGCGTTGCCAGCGGTCAGCCTGGTGCCCGGGCCCTCGACCTACAGCGTCCCGAGGAAGTCCAGCAGGGCCGCGTTGACCTCTTCCGGGCGCTCCTGCTGGGTCCAGTGGCCGCAGCCGGGCAGGGTGATGTCGGCGTGCAGCTTGGGGGCGATCATCGGCAGCATCTCCCGCAGCTCGGGCACGCCCTTGAGCGAGACCACCATGTCCTTGTCACCCACCACGTACAGGGCCGGAACCTCGATGCGCAGCCCCTGGAAGGCGGCCATCAGCCCCTGGTTGCGCTCGATGTTGCGGTACCAGTTGAGCGGCCCGGTGAAGGCGTCCGGGGCCGAATAGTCCTCGGCGAAGACCGCGACGTCCTCGGCGGTCAGCCAGGCGGGAAGTTCGGCCGGTTCGGGCAGCGAATCCACGAGCCCCGTGCCCTCGGGGACGATCCACGGACTCGGCTCGTCCGAGGGACCGTCGCCCGAAGCCCCCACCAGCAGGCGCCGGATGGTCGAGGCCGGGTCCGCCGACAGTTCGGCGTCGGCCTTGCCGGGCTCCTGGAAGTAGACCTGGTAGTAGCGGTCCCCATAAATGGCGCGGGACGAGGTGATGGACGGCATCCCCGTCGGCGGCAGCGGAGGCACGCTGAGCCCCACCACGGCACGGACCAGGTCGGGGCGGAGCAGCGCCGTGGTCCAGGCGACCGGCGCACCCCAGTCGTGCCCGACCAGCACGGCTTCTTCGGCGCCCAGCGCGCCGATCAGCGCGGTGACGTCGCCGACCAGGTGGGGGAGGGAGTACTCCTCGACGCTTGCCGCCCGGTCGCTGCGGGCGTAGCCGCGCTGGTCGGGCGCGACCACCCGGTACCCGGCGTCGGCGAGGGCGTCGAACTGGTGCCGCCACGAGTACCAGCTCTCGGGGAAGCCGTGCAGCAGCAGGACCAGCGGGCCCTCACCCTGTTCGGCGACGTGCAGGCGGAGGCCGTTCACCTCGACGTGGTGGTGCTTGATGGTCAACCCGACTCCTCTCGTGTCCTACCGAGCCCCGTTCGGGACCGGACCGGCGGAGTCAGCGTAGGGGAGGCGGTCCCACGTGAACAGGGTGAGGGGCGACAGGCGGGGCCCAACGGGATCCGGTCAGCGTTCGCGGTTGAAAGCCCACACCGCCAAGGGCGCGAACACCACGACAAGACCCGCGGACCAGGCCAGGGTCAGGGTGGCCGCGGCACCCATCGGGGCGCCGGTGAGCAGGGCCCGGGCGGCGTCCATGGCGTGGGTGGCCGGGTTGATCCCGGCCCAGGTCTGCAGCCAGCCGGGCAGCGTGTCGATCGGCGCCGCCATGCTGGTGCCCAGCAGCAGCGGGAGGATAGAGATGAACGTGATCGCCATGACCCCGCTCTCGTCGCGCAGGAGCACGCCCACGAACACCATCACCCAGCTCAGGGCGAAGCCGAAAGCGATGGCCAGGGCTGAGGCGGCCACCGCGGAGGCGGCGTCGGTCTCCACCCGGAACCCCATGAGGAAACCGATCGCGAAAAGGAGCAGGACCGTGATCACGTACCGGGCCAGGTCGGCGAGGACCGAGCCTAGCAGCGGAGCTGAACGGCCGATCGGCAGGCTGCGGAACCGGTCGTAGACGCCCTTCTTCATGTCGGTGTTGATGGTCAGCCCCGAGGAGAGCATCCCGGCGATGCCCGCGCCCATGACCAGCACCCCGGGGAACAGGTACTGCAGGTAGGCGTCGGTGGAGCCCGACACCGAACCGCCGAACAGGTACACGAACAGGACCATGAATATGGCCGGGGTCATCACTCCGTTGACCAGCGAACCAGGGTTGCGCAGGGATTTGGCCAGACTGCGCCGGGCGAGGACGAGGCTGTGCCGGGCCAGCGGCGCGGGGCGGCGGGTCGGGGCCGATCCGTGGGCGATGCGGGTTGGGGCGCTCATGCGGTGGGCTCCTTCGCGGTGTCTCCGGTGCCGCCGGAGTCGTCGGCGCCATCGGTGTTCCGGGGTGCGGCGTCCTTCCGGGCGGTGCCGGTGAGCGCGAAGAACACCTCGTCGAGGCCGGGCAGGTGGAGGGAGAACTCGGTGACGGAGATCCCCTGTCCGCGCAGGTGAGCAGCTATCTCCCAGGCCACGGTGTCGCCCGCGACCGGTACGGACAGAGCCTGTCGTCCGGTGCGTTCGGGGGCCCGGCCCGCAACCCGCTCCATGACGGCGGCGGCCTCCCCGATCCGGGACTCGTCGGCGGGCCGCAGCGACACGGCCTGCCCGCCCACCACGCGCTTGAGCTCGGCGGGTGTGCCGTCGGCGATGACTCGGCCGTGGTCGATCACCGCGATGTCGTCGGCCAGGGCGTCGGCCTCCTCCAGGTACTGGGTGGTGAGCAGGACGGTCGTGCCCTCGGCGGTGAGTTCGCGGATCATCCGCCACAGGTCCTCGCGCTTGCCGGGGTCGAGGCCGACCGAGGGTTCGTCGAGGAAGACCACGCGGGGCCGCCCCACCAGGCTGGCGGCCAGGTCAAGGCGGCGGCGCATCCCGCCGGAGTAGGTGGCGACGGGTCGGGCCGCGGCGTCGGCCAGTTCGAAGCGGTACAGGAGCTCGCGGGCCCGGGCGGTGGCCTCGGACCGGCGCAGGTCCAGCAGCTGGCCGATGAGGACCAGGTTGGCCCGGCCTGAGAGCTCCTCGTCGACCATCGACTGCTGCCCGGTGAGCCCGATCAGGCGGCGCACCTCCGGGGCCTCGCGCACCGTGTCGAATCCGCCGACGGAAGCGGTGCCCGCGTCGGGTCGGGCCAGGGTGGGGGGCGACCGGAATACGTGACGAAGCGGCAACAGAGCTTATGTCCCCTGGTGAGGCTCCTCCACCGGCACGCCGTCCGGCTGGCCGTCGACGACGGTGAGAAGGGCACGACGTTGATCGCTGTTCAGCGGCGTGGAGCGCGCCGGTTGTACGGGTCGTGTTCGGCGGTGATCCGGGCAGCGGTCTCCTCGCCCAGGCGCACGTACTTGCCCAGGGTGGCCAGGTGGGCGTGGCGTGATTTGGCCTGGAGTTCGGGGGCGCTGCGGCCTTCGGCGGCCAGGTGCTTGAGGGCGGAGTGGCGCAGTTGGTGCAGCGTCCACCCCTGCCCGTGCGGGTCGTACTTCTTCGAGGCCTGCTTGAACAGGTACTCCGCGCGCGGGTAGGACAGCCGTCCCCGGCCGGTGGTGGGGTCGACGTCGGCCAGGGCGCGGGCTCGGGCGCCGGCGGTCGGGGAGCGGCGGTTGGAGCAGAACACCGGGCCTGTGGTGCGCCCGTTCAACAGCCGGGGCAGCAGGCGGGCGGTGGGGGTGGCCCAGTGCACGTACTCGATCGCACCGCCCTTGGAGCGAACCCGGGCCCGGCGCATGGCCATGTCCAGGTCACCCACGTCCAGGGTGAGGATCTCCTCAGCGCGGGCCGCGGTCTCGTACAGCATCCGCCACAGCACCTTCTCGCGCAGCCTCACGTCCGGGTCGGTGAACAGGGCTTCCAGCCGGGCGGCGGGGACGGACTTGTCACCGCGGCGGGGCTCCTTGCGCCGCTCCAACAGATGGGTGGGGTCGGTGGTGAGCCACTCCCGGCGCGCGCAGTAGGAGGCGAAGGAGCGCAGGGCGGCCAGGTGCTTGTTCCACGTGGCCGGGGCCGCGCTCTCCCAGCGGGCCAGGGCGGCGGCCGCCGCGTCGGGGGTGAAGGCAACCTCGACCGGCGCGGAGGGTCCGCACACGGCCGCCTGCTCCAGGGCAACAAGGGTCTGGGCGTAGGCGCGGCGGGTGTGCGGCTGGCCGCGGAACCGGTCCAGGAACTCGGCGCTCGCCTGGGCGAGGGTGAGGGCGCCGGGGCGGGGCAGGGGGTGGACGGTCACAACACCTCCCGGCTGGTGTGACAGAGAATGTTACGGAGTCACCTGCGGCCGGCGAACACCTCGACGCAGGCCGCGCCGGGCACACCCGGATCCGTGTGACAGAGAATATTTGATTCTCTGTCACACGGCTTGTCGGTGTCAGCGATGCAGCATCAGGGCTGGAAGTGCGTGCCGTCATGCTCACATGTCTTTGCGGTTCGTCGCGCCTCCGGGATTTCAGGTCAGTGCGCTGACTTCCACGTGCCAGGACGTCTCTGCCGGTGCACGCGCAGCCGTCGGTGGAGTCCGTCTGGCCCGGTTCACAGCGGCAGCAGGGTGCTGGCCAGGCCCAGGGCGGCGCATACGCCCAGCACCCGCAGGATCGGCCAGCGCAGGGCGAAGGTCAGCATGAGCGCGATGAGGGTGATGACCACCGCGACCGGGCTCACCGAGGCGACCTCGGGCACGGTGATGTGCAGGGGGCCCCAGTCCCAGGTGCCTGTGGTGGTGAACAAGGTGTTGAGGGCGAAGTACAGGGCGAGGTTGGCGATGACGCCGACCACGGCGGCGGTGATACCGGTCAGCGCCGCCGAGATCGCGGTGTTGTGGCGCAGGCGTTCGACGTAGGGGGCGCCCAGCAGGATGAACAGGAAGCAGGGCACGAAGGTCACCCACGTGGTCAACAGCGCCCCCAGGGTCGCGGCGGCCCAGGGGTCCAGGGTGCCGGGGTCGCGGTAGGCGGCCAGGAACGCCACGAACTGCACGACCATGATCAGCGGGCCCGGGGTGGTCTCGGCCAGGGCCAGGCCGCGCACCATCTCTCCCGGCGCCAACCACCCGAAGGTCTGCACGGCCTGCTGGGCGATGAAGGACAGCACCGCGTAGGCGCCGCCGAAGGTCACCACCGCGGTGAGGGAGAAGAACAGGCCCTGGGTGGTGAAGATGCTCTCGGATCCCAACAGCAGGGCCACTACGGCTACCGGCGCCGCCCACAGCCCCAACCCGATGGCCAGGATCCTGGTGAAACGGCTCGCGGTGGGCCGGTCGTGGTGCAGGGCCTCGTCGGAGATCAGGGGCGCGGGCCCGTCAGCGGCGTCGCCCACGCGGGCGGGGCGGGCGAAGTCGGGGTCGCGGCGTGAGAGCAGCCAGCCGACCAGGGCGGCCAGGGCGATCACCAGTGGGAAGGGCACGGCGAACAGGGCGAGTGCGGCGAAGGCGGCCACGGCCAGGGTGATCAGGGCCGGGTGGGTGAGTGATCGTTTGGCCACCCGTAGGACGGCTTGGGCGACGATGGCCAGCACGGCCGGGGCGAGTCCGGCGAAGGTGGCGGTGACGGCGGTGGTGTCGCCGAAGGCGACGTAGATCGCCGACAGGGCGCCCAGGGCCAGGATGCCGGGCAGCACGAACAGGGTGCCGGCCGCGATGCCGCCGCGGGTGCCGTTGAGCAGCCAGCCGAGGTAGATCGCGAGCTGTTGGGCTTCGGGGCCGGGCAGCAGCATGCAGTAGTTGAGGGCGTGGTTGAAGCGCTGCTGGCCGATCCAGCGCCGCTCCTCGACCAGGGTGCGCTGCATGACGGCGATCTGCCCGGCCGGGCCGCCGAAGGTCTGCAGGGAGACCAGGAACCACACGCGCAGGGCCGTGCGGAAGGGGACCAGGTCGCCCACGGGCGCGGCGTCTCTCCGCGCTTCCCCGGCGCCGCCGGGGGCGTCGTCGGATTCGGTGGTGGGGTGGTGGGGGTCGGTGCTCATGCGGGTTCCCGTCCCAGGAGGCTCTGGCGCCGGTAGTACTCGTACAGGCCATCGAAGAGGGGACCGGTGACGGCCAGGGTGCGCTCGTCGCTACCGGTCATCGACAAACCGCGCAGGACCACGTCCAAGCCGGGGGCCTCGGGGGCGTCGTAGCGTTCGTCGTCCAGGTCGGCCTCGTGGACGACCTCGGCGATCTTCCACAGCGCCGCGTCGGTGAGGTCGTAGCGGCGCAGGATGGTCTCGAAGCTGCAGTCGCCGCCGTGGTGGCCCAACTCGACGCCGCGCATGTCGAAGGCGGTGGCCTGCTCGGGCACGTCGGCGGGGTCGGTGACGAACACGAACTCGGCCTCGGGGTCGATGCGGCGGCGGATCAGCCAGGCGCAGGCGGCTCGGTCGATGTGGATACCGGCGCGGGTGGACCACTTCATGCGCTCTCCTGTTCGGTGTGGTCTGGATGTAGGGCCTCGACGGCCTCGCGTGCGGTGCGGCGCTCGGGCGGGGGGAAGTAGTCGCGGCGGGCGATGCGGCGCAGTTGGGTACGCAGCCGGCGCATCGCCCGGAGGCGTTCGGGTTCGGGCAGGCTACGGGCGTGGGCGGCCTCGGCCCGCACGGCGCGGTATTCGGCCGCGCGGGCCTGGGCCATGGTCTGGGCCAGGTGATGTTCCTGGGCCCGGGCGGTGGGCCGGGCCAGCCACACGGTGGCCGTCCCTCCGGCCTCCACGACCTCCTCGGCGATCCAGTCCAGGTGTTCGCGGGTGCGCGCATCGGCCGGCAGCGCGACCAGGCCGTCGCTGATCTGGGCGACCCCGAGCTGTTTGAGTTTGCGCCACACGCTGATGCGGGGGGTGGAGGGCTCGCGCGGGATCCGGTAGCTCAACAGCACCCACTCGCCCGGCCCCTGCGCGGCGGGCTCAGCGTTCATTGCCGGGCCCGTCTGCCCACACCGATCACGCGGGCGATCCAGTACAGTCCGGCTGCGGCGATGAGGATGAACACCGTGTCGTCGAGTGGGTCGGCGATGGGTTCGAGCAGGCGGTCCAGCACGTTGACGTCGGTGACGAACGCCCCCCAGGCGAACGCGCCGATCAACAGCAACACGAAAGCAACCCAGTCCAGCGCGTTTTGCGGTCGCAACGCAGGGACTCCTCTCCTGGTGTGGTCCTCGATCGATCGGAAGTGGCCGCTAGCCGGTGGGCTCGACCTGGTGCTGGTCCACCGCGTTCCTCAACGCCCTGGCGAGCGTGGCCGCGTCATCGTTGGCCCAAAAGTGCATGTAGAACAGACGCGGTTGGTCGTTGAGGGCGTGGTTGTGCAGCGCGACGATGTCGATGCCGCCCTCCCGCAGCGCCTGGATCACCCCCTGGACCTCGTCAGCGGTCATGACGAAGTCGCCGTTGACCGCCGCCTTACCCCCGCCGGTGGGCTGGAAGTTGATCACCGTGGCCACCCCCATGCCTGAGGGCAGCACGTGGTCACCGGAGGTGACCTGGCCGGTGCGGGCGAAGGAGAACTTGTACACCCCGCCCTGGGCGCGGCCCTGGGTGCCCATCGCCTCATCCACGGCCGCGGTGTCCAGATCCAGCTCCTGCGACGGCCCGTCCTGGGCCTCGCGCGGGGTGGCGGTGGCCTCCAACGCCTCGTCGACCCCTCGCGCGAGCGCGGCCGCGTCCTGGCCGTGGGCGTGGAAGTGGGTCCACCACACCGCGGGCTCGTGGTCGAGCAGGTGCTGGTGCACCGCGGTCTGGTCGATGCCGTTGTCCTGCAGGGCGTCGGTGACCCCGGGCAGCTCCTCCTCGGTGACCACCAGATCGCCCATCATCATCGTCGTGCCGTCCTCATAGCGGGTGAAGGCCGCGTAGGAGCCCAGGGCGAACCCCGCTCCGATCTGCACCCCCCGGGAGGTCACGTCCAGGTCGGAGCGGGGAAAGCCCACCCGGTAGACCGTGTCATCGGAGAGCTGTCCCTCCCGTCCCAGCGCGTCGGCCACCTGCGCCCAGTCCTGGGCCTGTGTGGTGGCCGGCTCGACCAGGGCCTCGGACGATTGCTGGTCCTGCTGTTGCTGGTCCGCCTGGCCCGCCGAGCAGGCACTCAGCACAACCACCAACCCCAGCGCCAGGGCCGCCTTCGACCTGCTGTGGTGCGTGATCACATCCACTCCTTCCCCCGTACCTCCACCGAACATGTAACCATGGTTTCATAACTATCCGTATGTGGGGTGTAGGAAACAGGGAGTGTGCGGGCGTGGTGTTCTCCATGACCGGTGTCGGATTCGACCAGCAGGGGGCTCCCCTCCTCGACGGGATCGACGCCGAGGTCGGCCAGGGGCGCCTGACCATCGTCACCGGCCCCAGCGGCGCCGGGAAGACCACACTGCTGCGCCTGCTCAACCGTCTGGCGGAGCCCACCCGCGGGCACCTCGCCTTCCACGGCCGCCCGCTGGCCGAGACCGACGTGCTCGCCCCGCGCCGCCGTGTGGTGCTGGTCGCCCAGCACCCGGTACTGCTCACCGACAGCGTCGCCGCCGAACTGCGCGTCGGGCGCCCCGACCTCGGCCAGGCGGCTGCCGCCGATCTTCTGGGTCGCCTCGGCCTGCCGACCGGTCTTCTCCACCGCCCCACCGCGGGCCTGTCCGGAGGCCAGGCCCAGCGCCTGTGCCTGGCGCGTGCCCTGGCCCTGCAGCCCGAGGTGCTGCTGTTGGACGAACCCACCAGCGCGCTGGACGGGGCCGCCGCCCGGGTCGTGCCCGAGGTGGCCCGCACCCTCACGGCTGCCGGAACCAGTGTGCTCGCCGCCACCCACGGCCGCTCCTGGATCCGCGCCGCCGACGCCGTACTCGTCCTCGACCACGGCCGCCTGGCCGCACACGGGCCACCCCAGAGCCTGGACTACCTGATGGAGGGACCATGACCGCGGCACCGTCATGGGGCGTGGTCGCGCTGTGCACCGTCTTCGTCGCGCTGGCCCTGGCACTGGCCCATGCCCAGCGTCTGGCCCTGAGCCGGGATCTGCTGTGGGCGGCGGTCCGCGCCGCGTTGCAACTGGCCGCTGTCGGCGCGGTGCTGGGTGTGCTGTTCGCCGTGGCCGGGCACCGCCCGGTCGGCGGCCTCGGCCGGGCGCTCGCTGATCATCACCATGTTCTTGGACATGCGGGGCTGGCGGGTGCAAGCGGAGCGGCGGGGCCGGCGCATGGTGCGTCCGGTGCGCAGCAGCTTGGCCAGGTCGCGGCGCAGCTGGCCGCGGCCCTGGACGTAGAGGGCCTGGTAGATCGTCTCGTGGCCCACGCGCATCTCCTGGTCGTCGGGGAAGTCCCGGCGGAGCAGGTGAACGATCTGCTCGGGGCTCCAGCGCTGATCCAGGCGCTGTTGGACATACTCGCGCAGCCGCGAGTTGGCGTCGAGCTTGCGGGTCTTGGGTCGCTTCCTGCGCTCGTCCGTGCGGACCTGGGCGGCGTAGGGGCCGTACCGGTGTTTCTTGATGGAGGCGTAGTAGGAGCGGTTGCGGCGGACCTCGCGGCTGATCGTGGACGAGGCCCGGTCCAGCTCGGCGGCGATCGAGCGGATCGAGGACCGCAGACGCAACATGTCGGCGATCTGCGTCCGCTCCTGCTGGCTCAGGAAACGCGAAGAGCCCGGAGAGGCCCCGGGGCCCCTGAGGGGTGCCACGGGCCTCTCCAGGCTCTTGTGCGCTCTGCGACCGTTGCGCCAGACCTTGCCGGTACGCCGGTTGATGCCGACGATCCGGCAGGCCTCTCTGCTGCTGTAGCCCTGGTCCGTGAGCCGGAAGTATTCCTCCCGCTCACGGACGAGCTTCTTGCGCCCCTGCGGTATCCGGCGTTCTTTGCGGATCTCGTCGTCCATCGCACCCCTTCAGAGATGGGGTGTTGCAACGACCACTAGAACTCAAGGGCCAGCTAGGGGGCGTTTCTCTAGGCGGTGACGTTCCCTCAGGCCAGCGGGACGTGGACTGAAGGTCAAGGACCTGTGAAGCTGGCCGCGGTGGCCTGAGGGCCTCACGGCGTGTCACCGCTCCGGCTTGACAACTCCATCGGGAATCTCCTCGACTCGTGATCGATGACCGGGACGGGCACCCCGGTCGCCTGCCCTGATGCGCTGGGTGATGCGGTGCACGGAAAGGCGATCACCCTTCCGTGGTCTTCAGCGGCCCGACGATTCCTCGTTCTCGGTCATCGACGTACCAGTGCTCGGTGATCAGCCGCGGATACCGGGCCTGTAGCGCCGCCATGCTCGTCTCCACGGCATCGTCCTCGGCGAATACGGGAACGAACGCCTCCGGAACGGCCGGTTCGGGCGCTGCGTCCGCCACCAGGGCATCGAGGATCCGGTTGCGCAGCTCGAACGGGTCCTGTGTTTCCCGCAGGGCGGGCCCGTCCGTCCAGCACAGGGTCCAGATGCCCGCCAGCGAGAACGACCTCTCGATCCCCACCGCTTCAGAGGGCGGTTGAGAGGGGGTGACGTCAGCGGCGCCAGGGAGCAGGACGGGCAGCCCGGCTTCGAGCTCGGGGCGGATCCACAGTCCGAGCAGCCGGTTCGATCCCGGTTCATCCCCGAACTGCCGTCGATGGTTGACCAGATAGTCGCTCACGTTCTCGACCGCGGACCTGACGTCGTCCACGCTTCGAACCAACAGGAGCATGTTCATCGGGTACTTCCCTTTCCTGGAGTGAAGTGGCGCTGCACGTGCCCGATCGTCATGTGCTCAGCGGTGCGGACGGACAGCTGCCCTCGGGGGTGACCGTGGCCGGAAGCCAGGGCCGCCAACCGGTGGAGGTGTAACGGAGCCAGGGTTCATCGGGGCGCTCGCGTGCGGCGAGACCGACCCAGTCGTGGTCGAACATGTGGCGCAGCACGGTGTGACGCGCAATGAGGGTGTCCAACCGCTGCAAGGGTGCCTGCACGATGGCGAGCAGGCGTTGCGGTTCGTGCCTGGTGTGGTGGCCGTCGGTGAGGGACTGCCAGGGCAGGCCGGACCGAAGGTCGCCGGTGTGACCGGTCATGACACCGAGGCCACCGCCGACGACATTGTGGAGGGCCTTGCTGCCGGCGCCGAAGGCCTGGGGGTCGGTGGCGGCGAAGTAGTACTGGCTGTTGATCCAGTGCGCGACGACGAGCGGCGCCGTGAGGATGGTCTCCAGGACGGTGCCGGCCGGGTCGAGGTCGGGGTCGTAGTCGTGGAGGAACAGACGGCCGTGCAGGTCGATGCCCCGGGTGAGGGCGCGGGGTGCGATGAGGAAGGCCGCGTTGTCGGCCAGACCCCATTCGGGGAAGACCTGGGCCCAGTCACGGGCGCGCGTGCGGGTGTGGCGCGCCGCGTGCCGTGGGCGGGGCCGGGAAGGTGCGCCCGGTAGGGTGGCGCAGCGCTCGGCGGCCAGGTGTGCGCCGGCCGTGCGAAGATCGGCGGTGAGCCGGTCGACGTCCCGGCGGTGGGTGTCGGGCAGGAGGTGGGTGTCCAACAGGCGCACGGTGTCGGTGGTGGTGTCGTGTTCGGCCGGAACGAACCGGGTGTCGTCGGGAATGCCGATGCCGCGTTCGGCGAGATGTCGGCGAACCTGCGGATCGTTGAGCAGGGCGGCGGCGGCGCGGGCGTTGGGACCGCCGGGGTGCCCCCCGCATGCACCGCAGTCCAGCGCGGCCTGGTAGGGGTTGTTGTCGGTGTGGGCACGGTGCCCACAGAATACGACGAGGCGTGCGAACCCCTGGGTCAAACCCATCAACGTGAGAATGCCTTCGGCGGTCGCGGTGCGCTCCTCGGAGGTGAAGGCGTCCTCGAGGGAGATCTCGGTCGCAGGGTCGGGGGTGATACGGCGGGTCCACCACGCGCGGGCGGCGCCGACGGCACCGGGAGCGAAGGTCTTGGCCGCGGCCAACGGGCCCAGGAGCCAACCGGCCGATTCGGCGAGCACGAACGGCGCCACCAGGTCGTCCTTGGCGGCGTGCAGGGAGTGGTCGGCCGCGGCCAGTACCCGGCGGCCGGTCAGCGACCGTTCGGCCGCGCGCCGTCGACCCTCGCTGGGGCGTTCGGTGACGGTGTGCCGGGGCGTGATCGGGCCCGGGCACTGGGCACGAGCGGTTCCTCCGGCGAGGTCGCGGTAGCGCATGGCGACGGCGAAGAATCCGGCGAAGCCCAGGGTCTGGTAGTCACCGAGCGCTTCCAGGTGGCGACGCAGTCCCTCGGAACGGGGATCGATGCAGCACACCACCTGTGCCCGCGGAGGGGCGTCGGTCCACTCGGGCACCGAGCGGCTCAGGGTGCGCAGCAGTCGGCTCCGGTAGTGGTCTTCGTAGGCGTCCAGCCAGACGAGGGCTCGTTGCTCCACCGGGAGTCGGTCGAGGAACCGCGCCAATTCGGTGCGCTGTGCCGCGTCGGTGTCGGTGATCTCCAGGGCCGCCAGAAGGTGGCGGGCCCGATCGTCGGGTTCGGTGGTGGCCTGCCCGGTGTCGAGCAGGTCGGCGGAGGCCGAGTTCCACGCCGTACCGTGGGTATGGGTCTCGGTGAGCGCGGCGGCTTCGGTGGTCAACCGCAGGGCGAGGTAGGCGACCAGGTCGATACCACTGCCCTGCAGTTCGCCCCGCCAGCGGATGTGGGCGGCGAATCCGGGAAGGCATGCCAGATGGGCCTGGAGATAGCGGGTGCGCTGGTCGTCCGGGACACCGAGGGCGGCCAGAGCCTCCGCAACGGCCTGCTCGGCCCGTTCGGGCAGGTCCCGAAGACGTGTACGCACGCGCCGCGGCAGGGTCGTGTCGTGTGCGGCCAGAGCCCGCCACGCGTGGTAGAAGCCTCGGTCGCGGCCGGGCATCCGCCAGGTGGACTGGCCCTCGTCCAAATAGGCCGAGCACCACTGGATCGTGTGGGTGTCGAGGAGGGCGGCCATGTCCGGGGCCAGCGCTTCAGTCGCTGTGCGTGCCTGGCGGATCGGCGGGGGGTTGGTGATGCCCTGGTGCAGATCGGCCGACAGGAGTTCGACCGGGTCGTAGGGCCGGCCGCCGAGGGTGAGCGGTCGGCATCGCAGCACCTCGGGGTGGCGGCGGATCAGCGCGGCACGCACGTCGTCGTCGGTGATCCGCCCGTGCCGCCAGGCCGCCCGCAGCCAGCTCTCGTCCGGGGTGACCCGCGCTCCGAGCAGGTCCGCGGCGGTGATGGCCGCGTCCGCGAACGGGCGGTCCACCAGGCCGGACAGTGGGTTGACCGCGATGAAGTCGGCGAGCGGCCAGGTCGGCGCCAAGAACGCGGCGGCATCGGCGATCACGGCACGCACGGCGGCCGCCGAGGTGGCGGTCTCGGGAGCGGCCTTGGTGATGGGTCCGATGGTCATGGGTTGCGACTCCTCCTGCTGTGATGACGGTGGCGGAACGCGCGACCGCGTGAAGCCCTGGGTCCGCGCTTCCGGGAGGCCCGGGTGGCTCCGGTCAGAGCGCCGGACGCCGTCCGGCGGTCCCGTCGAGGGGCCGGCGATCACGCCCCGGCTCCCTCAGGTAGGGGCACCGGCCGTGGGTGCGGTGCGGGCACCGCACGTGACGGGAGACCCGGAGTGGTGTGCGTGCGCTGCTGTCCGGCGGACAACGCCAACACGTAGAGGCGGTCGCGCCAGCGGCCGAGACCGAGTGCGGATGCCCGGTGGACCAACAGCGCTCCGATCACCGGCACCGCCACCACGATCGCCGGCAACCAGGCCGGAACTGCGGCGGTGGCGGCAACGGGCACGCTCGGGGCCAGGAACTCCGTAACCACGGCCACCACGCCCAGGTAGCCGATCACCGCACCCGGCAGCACGACCACCACGGTGGCCAGCGCCCCCACGGTCGGGTGGCGCCGCAGCCATCCCCACGCCAGCCGTGCGGCGGTGGCCGCGGCGAAGATCAGTAGCGCCGAGCCTCCGGCGTGCGGAGGCAGCCACCAGATCGCGACGGCCACGGCCGCAACCGCGACGACTCCGGCGAGGACGGCCACCTGCGCCGAACGCGCGGGGGTCGACCGGGGCGCGGGCGGAGCCAGGATGCGGTGGGTGTGGCGCTGCACCGCCGACCCCGAGCCCAGGAACAAGGTGGCTTTGAACAGTCCGTGCGCCACCAGGTGCACCACCGCCGCCGCGTAGAGGCCGAGCGCGCAGGTCATGAGCATGAACCCCATCTGCCCGATCGTGGAGTGCACCAGCGAGCCCTTGACGTCGGGGCGGGTCAGCATGATCGCCGTGGCGGCCACAGCGCTGACGGCGCCGATGGCGAACGCCAGGTGTGTCGCCGCCGGGGCTGCACCGAAGATCGGCGACAGCTTCACCAGGAGCACTCCGCCCGCGTTGACCACGCCGGCGTGCAGCAGCGCCGAGACCGGGGTCGGCGCCGCCAAAGTCGCCGACAGCCACCGGTGCCAAGGCAACTGCGCACACCGTGCGGCTGCGGCGATCACCAGCGAGCAGGCCACCGCCGTGCCCACCGCGCCGCCGAAGGCTACGCCGTTCTGGTCGCGCAAGTCGAGATCGCCCCAGGCGGCGACCGCGAGAACCACCCCGGACCACAATGCGACGTCTCCGATGATGACCACACGTGCGGTACGGCGGGAGGCGTCGATGGCCGAAGGGGCGGGTCGGTACATCCCCACGAGTCGCCACAGGGCGACACCGGTCAGCGACCACGCCACCGCCAGGGTGACCATCGTGACCGCGGCCACCATCACCGCGGTCGCGGCGGTCAGCGCCCCGGCCGTGATGGCGAACCCGGCCGCGGCCGGGTCGCCGCGCAGGTAGCGCAGGGCGAACACCTGGACCACCGCGCTGATCGCGCACACCAACAACAGCACGATCGCCTCGAGGCGGTCGGCCGCCAACCCGGTCCAGACGTGCCCGTCCGGAGCGGCCAACACCATCGCCACCGGTCCGCCGAGGGCCACCGTCACGGCCAGAGCCCCGGCCAGTGCGGTCGTCGACAGTGCCGCGCCCGCGCCCAGCGCGGGTGCCAGGGGTCGCAGGCTCCGGATCGATCCGGTCATCGCCGCGACGGCGGGAAGGGCCGCCAAGGCCACCAGCATCATCCCCGTCACGCGGCCGCACCTTCCGTCTCAGCGCCCTTCGCGGCGCGACCCGAGACCGGGGCCGCGGTGACGTCGATGGCGATGGTTTCCGAGGAATGTGCGGGCAGGGCACGTCCGTGGAAACCACTGATCCGCACCCGTGCCGACTCACCGCGGGTCACGCGGCGGAGCGGCCGTCCCCGTCCCGCTCCGAGGGCACCGATGGAGCCCGGCGAGCCGGTGTTGATCGTCGCGTCCGGTGACGGGGACCACCGGCGCATCCGACCCCGCGAAGCCTCGTCGGCCGTCGGCTCACCACCGGTCGGCACACGCGCCATCTCGATGCCACCCATGACACTCACCTCCCAAACACGTCACTGATAACGCGTGTTAGTATACACGACATGGATCGTACGACATCAATAGCGCGTAATGAAAATCGTGCTATCAGTCACCTGCCACGGGGTGCCATGGTGGATATGCAGGAGTGGACGTTTCTCACCAACCACGCCCACGTACTGCTGTGCGTGGTGCGGGATCCCCAGGCCCGGTTGCGGGATGTCACCGAGCAGGTCGGCATCACCGAACGGGCCGCACAGCGCATCGTGGCGGACCTCGTCGAAGCCGGGTACCTGGAACGAGAGCGCGAAGGGCGCCGCAACCGGTACCGGATGCACCCCGAGTTGCCGCTGCGCCATCCGATGGACCGCGACACCGCCATCGGAGAACTCCTGGCCGTGCTCATCGGCACCCGCAACGGCCCTGACGAGGCCCTGTGACCACCACCGCCCACCCCTACGCGGACGCACGCGTCGCACTGGCCACCAGACACGCCAAGGAGAGGGTCCTGGGCCCGGCCTTGGCCCGCATCCCGGGTCTGCGCCTGGTCCTCGCCGACGACGTCGACACCGACGAGCTGGGCACTTTCACCGGTGAGGTCCCACGCGCGGCATCGCCGTCCGTGACCGCCGTGCGCAAGGCACGCCTCGGTCTACGGTCGACCGGCCTCGGGCTCGCCGTGGCCAGCGAAGGCTCCTTCGGTCCGCATCCCATGGCTCCGATGCTCAGTGCCGGCGACGAGATCCTCGCCTTCCTCGACACCACCCGGGACCTGTGCATCGTGGAGCGCCGCCTGGGCCTCACGAACTTCGCCCACACCACCGCCCGACGCCTCGATGAGACCACCGAGGCGTTCTTGGGCCGAACCGGTTTCGGCCCCCACGCGATGATCGTGCGCCCCCACACCCCAATCGATCCGCAGGACCCCGGCCCTATCAGCAAAGGCATCCGGACCCGCGCCGAACTGGCCGCCGCGATCAACGAGTGCGCCCTACGGTCGGCGGACGGCCTGGCCCGGCTGGAGACCGACATGCGCGCCCACCTCAATCCCACGCGCATGCGCGAGATCGGCCTGCTCGCCGACCGGCTCACCGACCGCCTCGCCACGCTGTGCCCCGCCTGCGGCACCCCCGGATACGGCCAGGTCGACCGAGAACCCGGCCTTCCGTGCGACAGTTGCTCTGAGCCCACATCACAGACCCTCGCCGTCATCCACGGATGCCAGCGGTGTCCTCATCGCAGCAGCCACCCCAGAGACGACGGTCGGGTCAGCACCGACCCCACGTTCTGCGACGGGTGCAATCCGTGATCGAACCCCGCGGTCCGACATCACCGACGCGACCGTCGGCAGGGCCCACCGGCGCAGACCTGACCATCGCCGCGCTGAAACCGCACCGCGTCGGGTTCCGGGAGGCGACCGCGTGGTCGGTCTTCTACATCGCGGTGGCCCTGATCTTCGGCGTGTGGTTCACCCTGGCTCACGGCGGTGAGCTCGGCACCGAGTACTTCGTCGGCTACCTGGTGGAGAAGAGCCTGTCCGTCGACAACCTCTTCGTCTTCGTCATCATCATCACCACCTTCGCGGTACCGGTCGAGCATCAGCACAAGGTGCTGACGTTCGGCATCGTGCTCGCCCTGGCCATGCGGGCGGTGTTCATCGCACTCGGAGCCGCGCTGTTGGCACTGTTCTCCTTCATGTTCCTCGTGTTCGGCCTGCTGTTGATCTACACGGCGATCCAGTTGTTCCGGCACCGCAACGAGGACCCCGCGATCGAGGACAACTCCGTGGTGCGTCTGGCCCGGCGGGTCCTGCCGGTCACCGACGGGTTCGTCGGTGGCAGGATCTTCACCCGGGTCGACGGCCGCCGTGTGGTCACGCCGATGCTCATCGTGCTGATCGCGATCGGCACCGTCGACCTGCTGTTCGCCGTGGACTCGATCCCGGCGATCTTCGGGATCACCCAGGAGCCCTACATCGTGTTCACCGCGAACGCGTTCGCCCTGCTCGGGCTGCGCGCACTGTTCTTCCTGGTGAAGGGCTTGCTCGACCGGCTGGTGTACCTCTCGACCGGGCTGGCGCTCATCCTGATGTTCATCGGCGCGAAGCTGCTTCTGCACTGGGCCCACGTGGACCTGGACGAACGGGTCCCGGAGATCCCGACGCTGGCGAGCCTGGTGGTGATCATCGTGATCCTGGTCGTGGTCACCGTGGCGAGCCTGGCCAAGACCCGCCGCGACCCTACGGCCAAGGCCCACGCGGGCTCACTTCGCGCGCACGACGCCGAGGCCGGGCGCGAGGACACCACCGAAGAGCCGTGAGCCGGGCCGAGCGTCAAAGAACATCCATCGCCGGCCAAGGCCTGCCGCCGGCGCGGTCACGAGCCCGAGCCGGCGCGGACGACACCACGAGTCCGGCGTCGTGGGGCGCGAATTCCAGGGCATCCAACACGGGCGGCGACGCCACCGACGTCTCGACCTCGACCCCGGGTTCCTGAAGGGCGACCGACGACGGGCCTCCGCCAGTGCGGTCTTCGCACGTTCCCGAAGAACAGCCGAAGATGGCACGACGTCCGGTTCACCGAAGGAGCGGATGGTGCGCGGCACATGCGAGGCGTTCATCAGGCGCAGATTCGAGCGACGCGAACGGACCTCCGCGGCGGCCCAGCCGAGGGCGACCACAGAGCCGGACGAGTTATACGACATGAAATACGCGTGCCGAAAAACGCGATACGCACTACGGGAAGGTGGGGTAAGGTACTGGCATGCAGGAGTGGACGTTTCTCACCAACCACGCCCACGTACTGCTGTGCGTGGTGCGGGATCCCCAGGCCCGGTTGCGGGATGTCGCCGAGCAGGTGGGCATCACCGAGCGGGCCGCACAGCGCATCGTGGCGGATCTCGTCGAAGCCGGGTACCTGGAACGAGAGCGCGAGGGGCGCCGCAACCGGTACCGGATGCACGCGGAGTTGCCGCTGCGCCATCCGATGGACCGCGACACCGCCATCGGAGAACTCCTGGCCGTGCTCATCGGCACCCGCATCGACCCTGACCAGGTGGCGTGACCGCCACCGCCCACCCCTGTACGGACGCACGCGTCGCACTGGCCACCGGACACGCCGAACAGCGGACCCCGGGCCTGGTCCTCGCCGACGACGTCGACACCGACGGGCAAGAGCCTTCGCGCGCAGGAGTCCAACCACGTGATACCTCTGACCGCAACCGCCATCGCCGAGGCCACTGGAGGTCGCCTGACCGCCGGCACCGACCCCCTCCTGTGGGTCACGGCACCCGCAAGCATCGACTCACGCCGGGTCCACCCCGGCGGCCTGTTCGCCGCGCTCTCCGGCCGGCACACCGACGGGCACGACCACGCCCCGGCCGCCATCGCCGCGGGCGCGGCGCTGGTGCTCGCCTCACGGCCGGTGGCCGCCCCGGCCGTCCAGGTCGCCGATGTCACCGTCGCGCTCGGCGCGCTGGCCCGCCACGTGGCGGGCCACCTGTCGGCGACCGTCATCGGCATCACCGGATCGAACGGCAAGACCAGCACCAAGGATCTCGCCGCCCAGGTGCTGGCGCACCACGGACCCGTCACCGCCACCGGCGGTTCGTACAACAACGAACTCGGCTTCCCCCTCACGATCCTGCACGCCACCCCCGACACGCGCTACCTCGTCCTGGAGATGGGTGCCCGGGGCCGCGGGCACCTCGGCTACCTGTGCGACCTGGTCACGCCCCATGTAGGCCTGGTGCTCAACGTCGGCACCGCCCACATCGGCCAGTACCCCGACGGACAGGCCGGGATCGCCGTGGCCAAGAGCGAACTGGTCGCCGGACTCCCCGACGCCGACCACGGCGGCCTCGCCGTCCTCAACGCCGACGATCCGCTCGTCTCAGCCATGGCGGACCGCACCCGTGCCCGCCCTCTGTGGTGGAGCCACCACCCCCATCCGACGCGCGTGCACGCCCGCGACGTGCGCCTCACCCAGGACGGTCGCGCGGGATTCACCCTGTGCACCCCCGAGGGCACCGCGCCCGTCACGCTCTCGCTCACCGGTCGGCATCACATCGGCAACGCACTCGCCGTCGCGGCGACCGCTCATGGCCTGGGTCTGGACACCGCGATGATCGCCCAGGCGCTGACCGAGGCACGGCCCAGGTCCGCCGGACGTATGCAGACCATCGTCCGGGATGACGGTATTACCCTCATCCACGACGCGTACAACGCGAATCCGGACTCGATGTCGGCCGCTCTCACCGCGCTGACCTCGGTGACCGCGCGTCGCCGCATCGCGGTCCTGGGAGAGATGGCCGAGCTCGGAGAGCACGCCGCTCAAGCCCATCGCCACCTGGGCGTGCTCGCCGCACAGGCCGCTCTCGACCTCCTGGTCGTGGTCGGCGATGACCACGCCGCCCTGATCGCCGACGCCGCCCGCGCCGCATGCGACCACCTCGACATCGTCTCCGTCCGTGACGCACGGCAGGCCCACGACGTCCTCCACCGCGGCCTTCACCCCGGCGACCTCGTCTTGATCAAGGCCTCCCGGGCCGCCCGCCTCGAAGACCTCGTCGCCGCCCTCAACGACCGCTGAACCGGCCGGAGCCACGACTCGCCTGATCGCGGGGCCCGGCCGCCCGGCCGAGCCGGTCCGCGATCGCCGATCCGATCCCCTCCAGGGCGGGAAGTGATGCCACGATGACCTCGCATCCGTGCCGGTCGAAGTCATGGAGGAACCCATAGAGCCGCTGCGCGTACTGTGCGGCCGAGTCCGGTACCGCGATCACGTGCTGCGCGGAAGACGACACGGCATCACCCGCGAACTCGGGGGGAAGAAGGACACCGACCCGTTGCCCTTGCGCCGCCAGCAGTTCGGCTTCGTCGAGGACCCGGTCCGGTTCGACCAGGAGCACCCGGGCCCGCGGCGCGTAGTGCGACGGGAACTGGCCTGGAACCCGGACAGCGCTCTTGGCCCGCACCGACACGGCACGGCCCAGTACGTGCTCGAGGTCCTCTCGACTCACACCACCGGGGCGCAGGATCGCCGGCTCACCCGTGAGATCGACGATGGCGGACTCGACGCCGACCGAGCACGGGCCACCGTCGAGCACATAGTCGACGTCCGCGCCCAATCCCGCATGGACATGACGGGTCGTCGTAGGGCTGACCTCGCCGAAGCGGTTGGCCGAGGGCGCCGCCACCCCGCCGCCGAAAGCCGTCAGCATCTTCAAGGCGACCGGATGGTTCGGCACCCGCAGCGCGATGGTGTCGAGGCCACCGGTGACCACACGGGGAACACGGGCCGCCCGCCGAAGCACCAGCGTCAGCGGGCCCGGCCAGAAGCGTTCGGCGATGAGGTGCGCCGTGTCGGGCACGTCGGCCGCCCATTCAGCGAGCTGGTGCGCGCCGCCGAGGTGCACGATCAGCGGATGCGTCGTCGGCCGCCCCTTCACCGTGAAGACACGTTCCACGGCGCCGACATTCTCGGCATCGGCGCCGAGCCCGTACACCGTCTCGGTGGGGAACGCGACCAGACCGCCCGCACCCAAGGTGCGAGCGGCGCACTCGATGTGGTCGAGTACGAGTTCGGGTTGGTCCGAAATCACCGTTCACCCCTCGTAACAACAATCTGACACACCGACATTCAGCGTGATCGGTTACCGTGCTGTATGCCGTCGGCTCTCCCGGGGAGTAGCGCTCTCAGCCTATCCTCGCTGGGCGCTGCAGCGTCCAGACGGACGACGGCCCCGCCCCTGCGCTCCGGCGACACCGAAGCCGACGCGCCCAAGAAGTGACAGAGGCCGCGCGGGGGCCGCCGACCTGTCGGGCCGCCTCACGACTCGGGGAGCCCTGCATCTTCGGGGTGTGAGTCTTCACCGCGTGCTCTCTTGTGTCTGGTCGGTCTCGTCCAGTTCCAGGTGGGCCTGGGCCGCGCCGGGCGGGGACACATCGAGCACGTAGTCGCCGAAGCGGCGGATGTGCGCGCTCATGTACGGGGCCAGACAGGCCACGTCGGGCCCGTAGACGCGGTGGCCCTCGTTCCTGAGCTGGGTCAGGGCCGCGGTGATGGCCACGGCGTTGTAGAAGATCACGCAGTTGGCCAGCAGTTCGTTGAACTTGACCAGCAGCTCCATGTGGTCGGGGTCGTTGTCGGCCAGGGTGCCGTTGTTGCCGAACCGCAGCCAGGAGGAGAACCCGTGGAAGGCCTCCACCCGGTTGGTGACGGCGGTGATGCCCTCGCGCAGCTCGGGTTCGTTGAGGTAGCGCAGCAGCACGGTGGTGCGCATCGCCCGCCCCAACTCACGGAACGCCCGGTACAGCCGGTTCTTCTTGGACTCGTTGCTCAGGCGGCGCAGCAGCACCGAGCTGGACAGCCGTCCCTCCTTGATGGACAGCACGGTGCGCATCAGGTCGATCCAGTGGGTGCGTATGAGTTTCCAGTTGATGACCGCGTCCTCGCCGAACAGCGCATCGATGTGGCGGTAGCGGGCGTTGGCGCTGGGGCGGTAGAAGACCAGGTCCTTCCAGTTGCGGATACGGGGCAGCAGCTCCACCCCCAGCAAAGCGGCCAGTCCGAAGGCCGGCAGGGACTGGCCCTGGGTGTCGGCGTGGAGCGTCTCGGGCTCCAGGCCGCTCTCCTGGCGCAGCAGTCCCTCGAAGATGTAGACGGCCTCCCACACCCCGCACGGAATGAAGTGGGAGAACAGCGCGATATAGGAATCGGCGATGTGCCGGTAGGCGATCCCCCCGTACCCGCCATACCGCACGCTCGTCTCCGCCAGGAGGTTGTCGTCCCAGGTGTCGATCTGGGTGCCGTCCGCCCCCACCCGTGAGCCATCGCCCCACCAGTAGGTGACGTCCAGGCAGCTGAAGGCGTTGACCACATCGGCGCTGGCCCGGTTCAGCTTGTGCGCGGTGACGTGCTCGCGGGCGGGCCCGGCGATCTCGTGCGGCGAGAGCCCGCCGCGCAGGTGACGCGACATCTGGTGCGGCCCCAGGTTGGTGCCGTAGGTGAAGCCGATGACCGAGTAGCGGCCCAACGGGTCCTTGATCTTGGGGTCCGACCCCGACAAGGGCCCGAAGTGGCGGTACCAGCCGATCCAGTGCGCGGTCCGGGTGACGATGTCCAACAGCCCGACCTCGTCCATGCGCTCGGTGACCGCGGCCTCCAGCGCGAGCGCGGAGGCGGTGCGCTCGCGGCCGCGGCGCCGCTTGAGCGTGGGCACCCCGTCCTCGTCGATCGCCAGGTCGGCGTTGTCAGGGTAGGCGGCGTCCGTGCGCGCGGCGTGCGCGTCCAGCAGGCCCCGGACCATGTCGCACAGCCCGTCGGCCGTGTCGGGGATGCCCGCCTCGGCGCAGTAGGCGGCGATCTTGCCCTGGGCCTCCTCGGCGCTCATGAGCTGGTCCAGGAAGCTGGCGTAGGAGTCGGCCCCCACCACAGCCACGTCCCCCGTGCGCAGCTCCGAGGCCAGGTAGGAGAACACGCACACCTCCAACTGGCGGCGCACGAAAACCCCCGGCCGACCGCGCTCGCGGATCGTCTTGGCCCAGTGCTCGGAGACGAAGGAGGTATCCAACGCCTCGCAGCCCTCCAGATGGTCAGGGACATACTCACCGCGTAGGTGCCGGTTGGCGCGGATGAACGCCACCGCCCGCAGCACCGAGTCATCAGCGCTGGTGGGCTTGAGCTCCAACACCTCCAGCAGCTCGAACAGCGCTGCCCGGTGGGAGCGGTAGAACCCCGCCATCAGGCCCGTGTAGTTGTTGCCGTGGTGGGCGGAGATCTCCTCGTGCTCCTGCGAGACCTTGGCGACGCCGCCGGCGTCGGCGAGCGGTTTGAGCATCAGCTCCCCGGCCCGCTCGCACACCGCCGACTCCGCCCACGCGGCGGCCTCGCCGTGGGCGTGGGCCTCCCGGGCTCCCGAGAGCATACGGCCGAACACGCCCCACAGCCGTTCGGTCTCGGCCCGCTGGCGTTCGCGGATCTCCTGCAGGCGCTCGCGCCCCTTCTTGTGGATCGCCGCCATCCGGCGGCAGAACATGCCCGCGACCTCATCGCGAGCCCGCACCCGGGCCACGTGGACCAGGCTGACCACCAACGCGATCCGCTTGTCATCGTTGAACTTGCGCAGTTGGGAGATATCCAGCACCCGCGCCTCAGCGGCGAAGTGCTCGACCTTGGCCTTGGGAACCTCTTCCAGCCACACCTGGGTCGGCCCGAGCAGGTCCAGGTCGCGCAGGTGCCGCAGGTGCTGCTTGAACCGCGACAGCGACGGGCGGCGCGCGGACTGTTTGAGGTCGTCGGCCGGGGAGGTGCGCCGTCCCGCAGGGACCTGGAGCAGCCCTTCCATCCGGGCGATGTCGTCGTCCCCCATGCGCTTGGTGATGCCGAAGAAGAACTCGTAGTTGACCTCGGCTCGCACCCGCGCGGCCATCTTGTCCAAGACGGTGAACCCGGGCAGCTCGAAGCTGTTGCGCGTCAGCTCCTCCAAGGCGACGTTGATCAGGTCGGCCGGGTTGTCCTTGACCCGCGCCTCGGCGCGCATGGTCTCCTCGGCCAGGACACGTGCGGCCTCGCGGTCGCTGTTGACGCCCTGGCGGTCGCGGACCAGTGCCCGGTGGTGGCGCCGGGTCCGGTCCGAATCGTGGGCACACTCCACATCGGCGGCCAGATCCAGGCGGCTGCGCACATGACCAACTACAGCGTCGGGGACCTCGTCCATGCGGGGGAAGTACCCCAGCCGTTGGAAGGCCTTGAGCTGGACCACCAGCGCGAGCAGGTGCTCATCGGAGCGGGTGGCGCGCTGGGCCCACTCGATCTCCTTTGGTGAGGGGGTGAAGACGTCGTACAGCTCCTGGGGCGGCACGCTCTTCTTGAACCGGGGGTAGGCGGTGCGGTCGATCGACGCCATCGGTCCTGCCTTGACTACGAAGCGGAAGTGGCGCGGACAACCTAGCGCTACTCGGTGCAGCGTGTCCGGGAAGTAGTCAAACCGTCACCATCAGGTTCAAGCCCAGGGCCTATTGCCGATCCGTCACGTATTCCGGTCGCCCCCCAGGGTGGCGAGGATGCGGACGGCGGTGGTCTTCCCGGCCCCGTTGGGCCCCAGCACACCGAGGACCGACCCAGGGCGGGCCGCCAGGTCCACCCCGTCCAGGGCAGTGGTCTTGCCGAAGCGTTTGACCAGCCCGTCGGACCGGAACGCGTAGTCAGTCATGGCGCATGCCACCCTCCAAGAATTCAAATGATCATGTCATTTGAATGTTCACAGTATCTGAGTGCTGTTGGTATCTCAACGTAGGATGGAGGGGTACCGCGGCGAGGAGGAAGATGGTTCGGCTCAGCAGGGCACAGCAGCAGGAACGCAACCGGGCGAGGGTGCTCACGGCCGCACGGTCGGAGTTCGCCGAACGCGGCTTCCGCGATGCCAAGATCGACCGCATCGCCGACCGCGCCGAGCTCACCCGGGGCGCCGTGTACTCCAACTTCCCGGGCAAACGCGCCCTGTACCTCGCCGTCCTGGCCGACACCGCCGAACAGGCGCCGCTGGGCGAAGCAGCGGCCGGCGAGTCCGCGGCCACCACCCCGACCGAGGCCCTGGGCGCCTTCGCCCGCGCCTGGGTAGCCCAACTGCCGCTCACCGGCAACGACGAGCGGGTCGGCACCGAACTCATGGCCGAGATCGTCGCCGACCCCCGGATGAGCCGCGTGTTCGCACAGCTCACCTCCCTGCAAGCGGTGCTGCTCGGTCTGGCCCTGGAACACCCTGAAACACGGGAGCCCCAACCCGACCGCCGCCGGGTCCGTGTGGCCGAAAGCGCGCTCACCAGCCTGCACGGTGCCGGGCAGCTGGCCGCCGCGGCGCCGGGCTTCACCGACCCCTTCACCGTCATCCGCTCCTGCGAGAGGCTCGCCGGTCTGGAGCTGGACGACGCCTGGCCACTGCCGCACATCGCCCACATTCCGGACGCCCGAGCCGTGGACCAGCCCTGGTCTCCGACCGCCGCAATCGACGCCCTGCACGGAGAACGGGTGACGGTGGACGACGGGGTCGTCGTGGCGCTGGGACTGCACCGGTTGGCGGCGGTGGAGGAGGCCCTGCGCGCTGCGGGCGAGGACGTCCCGGTCACCGTCGTCCCCGTGACCGCCGAGCCCGCCGAACTCCTCCCGCTGGTCCGGCTGGTCGTCGCCGAACTGCGCGGCTGCCTGTCCCACTCCTTCCCGGCGCGGGCCTGGGCACGGCCGCGGATCGTCCTCGACCCCGGGGTCGCCGCCGCCGTGGGCGTGGCCGATCCGGACGACGACACCGAGACCGCGGTCCGCTTGCTCGGTGGCCGCATCGTCGCCCGTGCCGAGGACCGGGGCGCCGGCCACGCGGTCGCCGCGTTCACCACCGCATCCAGCCCTGCCCGACGCTGAAACCCGCACCGGCCCCGCGCCCGGACACTCATGGCCGGGGTTCCCGCCCGCCCAGTGCTCGCAGCACCGAGGCCTGCTCGACGCCGTGGCCATCCTCCAGAGCGCGGGCGGCCTCATCCGACGTGAACCCGGCCACAGCCCAGGCGGCCACGTCCGAGCGCGGGACCCCCGCGTCCCACCAGGTTCGAAGCAACTCCTCGGCGTCCCGACCCGTCTCGGCCAGCCGGGATGCCTCCTTCGGAGTGAAGCCCAGGGACCGGTACAGCACCGCCTGGGTGGCGTTGACCCCGGCGCGCGCCCACGTCACCGGTTCGTGGCCCCGCCAGCCCGCGTCCAGGTAGGTACGGGCGAGGGCGGGGCGGACTCCTGCGCGCAGCAGCGCGTACATCGTCTCGGCCTGGTCGTCGTCCAGGTCCAGGTCGCGGTCCCGGCCACGGCGGAACAGCCTCGCGAACAGGCGCTTGGGGTGCGGACGCTCACCGGCCAGGTGCCGTTCGGCGGCCTCGGCGCGGGCGTAGCCCAACTCGTGCCAGCGCACGGCCTCGTCCGGCGTCATTCCGGCCTGCAACGCGGGTCCTACCGTGTACGGGGTCAGCCCCGCCGCCCGCCAGGTCCTGGCCGGGTCGGGGCGGTAAACACCGCGTTCCCGCCACCGTTCGGCGGCGTCTAGGACGAACCCGGCGTTGATCCACCGCCGCGCCTCGGCCACCGTGAAACCGCGGGCGGTCCACGCGTGCAGGTCCTCCGGCTCGGGTGCGTGGTCGTCGAAGGCGACGCTCATGATGTCCTCCGTGCGTTGATGAGTGGCCTGGGGTATCGAGTCAGTCGGGGCGTTCGGGCAGGTGAACCGGGTGGGCCCAGCCGGGTGGTGGCGGGGCGTCACCGCTGCCCACCAGTCCCAGCACCACCGGAACCGGAGGCCTGGTCTCCGGCCACGGCGTCCGGCCGTCGGTGAGTACCACCACCAGGTCGGGCCGGGGCCGCAGCGCCAGCGCGGCCGCGATCCCCGCGCGCAGGTCGGTTCCGCCCCCGCCGAGCAGCCGCACATCCGAGGCCCGCCGCACCCGTTGTGCCGGGTAGGCGTGCAGGTCGCAGCAGAGCACGCGCAGGCGCCCCCGCGGGAGCAGTCCCGCCGTCTCGGCGACGAAGCCCGACAGGATCGGCCGGGAGACGCTGCCCGAGGTGTCGACGACCAGCACCGTCTCCGGAACCGGTGCCACCATCGACGGCAGGACCACCGCGCCCGACGAGCGGCGTGACGGGCGCGCGTACGAGAAGTCCACCCTGCCCGCGGTCCGGTGGGAGGCCCGGCGCAGCACCGCACCCAGGCGGGCCCGCCAGTCCTCCGAAGGGCGCAGCCGTTCCTCCGCCCACCGCCGCCAACCGCCCGGAACCCCGCTGCGGTCGGCTGAGCGCTCCTGGATCGCGCGGGCCAGAGCGAGTTCGATGAGGTCGCGGTCCAGGGCGTCCAACTCCGGCTCGCCCGCGCCGCTCTCATACGTGCGGCCCAGTCCGTGTACCGCCCCGCCGCAGTCCACTGGGTCGGCCAGCGCGCGGCCGCCTCGGGTGTGCGCCTCCTCCAGCACCTCCAGCGTCGACGCGTACTCCTCGGCCAGACGACCCTCCGGCATCCCTAGGGCATCCGGGGAGACCACCCCCTCAGGGGTGGGCAGCCCGTCGGCCTCCAGATCGTCGTTGACCTCGGCGTCGGCCGCTCGGTTCCACCGGCGCACCTCCTCGGGAGCGGCTCCCGCGTCAGGAGCGCGTTCGTGGTGGCGGCGGACCAGGTGCCCCACTCCGTGCAGCAGCCACCACCCGAACTCGCCCACCGGGGTGGCCGCCGCGGTACCCGGATCCACGTGTACGCGCCAGGAGGCGTCGGCTGGGAAGGCCCGAAGGCCGGGGTCGGAGACGGGGGTACCGGTGGCCTCGTCCAGCAGGGGCTCCACCACGACCGGGGTGAGTGCGAACAGTGCCCGAGCCAGGTACGGAGCCCGGTGAGCTGCCCACAGCCGGGCCGCGGCGAACCGCTCCAGCGCCGGGGGTGTGTGTTCGGTGCTCATGGCATCAGCCCCGCGGAGCGCAGTACCGGAGCCAGCTCGAGCAGGGCGGTGGGTGGGACCGCCCCGTCCGGGCGCCGGGCCGCCAGGGTGCGCGCAGTGTCGGCAGCCACGTCGGGGGCGGTGCGCGCCACCCGGGCCACCACCTCCCAGGACCCTTCCCATACGGCGGGCGATCCGTCCGCGGTGACGTGCGCGGACAGCGCGCAGAGCAGGGCGTGCAACCGGTCGACCCGGTCGGGGAGGGGATGGTCGGGGTCGGCGAGCAGCTTCTCGGGGGAGGGGAGGTCGAGGGTGCGCAACCAGGAGAGCAGTTCGAGCCCGGCGGCCTCGCCCACTGCTCCGACCACCAGAGCGGCGACCACCGGGTTCCGGGCCGTGTTTCCCCCAGGGTTCCCGGGACCGTCCCCGGCCGCGAGGGCGGTCGCGGCCATCTCCCAGGTGCGCGGACTGGGCCAGCCGCGGCCCGCGCGTTCGGGAGAGCCGGGGACATCGAGGACCAGTTCGGGCCGGACCCTCAGGAAGGAGCCGACAGCGGCCCGGGCCTCGGCGATGCGCGTCGAAGGGGCCACCGGCCCGGGCCCGGCCGCGGTTTCGCCCTCGGTGTCGAAGCCGTGCACGAAGCCCCTGGAGACGTCGGCGGCGGCCACCTCCCAGTCCAGGTGGACGAGCCGGTTGGCCAGGGGCGCGGAGAGCTCCCAGCCGTCGGCGGCCAGCCCCGGCGGGTTGGCGGCGGCCACGATACGCACGCCGTCGGGCAGGGCGAGGTCTCCCACGGTCCGCTCCAGCACCACTCGCAGCATGGCGGCTTGTACGGCGGGCGGGGCGGTGGTGAGTTCGTCGAGGAAGAGCAGGCCCGATCCGGCCTCGGCGAGCCGTTCGGCCCACCTCGGTGGTGCGAAGTGAGTGCCGCCGCTGTGGACGACCGGGAGGCCGGAGAAGTCGGCGGGTTCGCGGACCGAGCCGACCACCACCTCCACCTGCAGGCCCAGTCGATGTCCCAGTGCGCGGACGGTGGCGGACTTGCCGGTGCCGGGCGGGCCCCACAGCAGGACGGGTAGGTCGGTACTGACGGCCAGGGCGAGCGCGGATCGGACGGTGCCGTGGTCCATGACGCCTCCAAGGGTCGTGTGCTGGCCCGGGGTCAGGCCCTGATGTCAACTTAGGTTGACCACCCACGAAAGTCAATCCTGGTTGACTAAGCTGGGGGTGAAACCGAAGCCACCGGTGTGACCAGCCAAGGAACACGCGAGACCGAACCCTGGGCACCGGGGCCCGCCGGTGTGACACTGAGGACCCAGGGAGGTGGAGGCATGGACGATGTGACACCGCTCAGCGAGAGCGAGCTCCTGTTCGAGGAACTCATCAGATCCGTGCACGGGAGCGGACCCATCGATGTTCTGGAGGCCGCCAACCGCTACGGCACCGCGATCGGCCTCGGAAAGATCACCGTGCACCTGGTCGACCTGCAGCAACGACTACTCGTCCCGCTTACCGGCGGCCCCATCCTCGACGTCGACTCCACCGTGGCGGGGGAGGCCTTCCGGACCGACGCCCTGCGCCTGGTCGAAGGCGGGGCCGAGGAACTCAGCCTCTGGCTCCCCCTCAAGGACGGCGCCGACCGCATGGGCGTCCTGCACATCCGCACGCCCCGGCTCGACGAACCCACGTTCCGCCGCTGCCAGACCCTCGCCGCACTGCTCGCCCTGGTCGTCACGTCCAAACGCGCCTACAGCGACACCTACGTCCGCCGCACCCGCACCCGCAACGTGCAGCTCCGCACCGAGATGCTGCGCGCCTTCCTGCCGCCGCGCACCCTCGGTACCACCCGCGGGCTCTCCACCGCCGTCCTCGAACCCGCCTACGAGCTGGGCGGCGACGCCTTCGACCACTCCATCACCCGCAACACCCTGCACGCCGTCATCCTCGACGCCATGGGCCACGACCTCGCCTCCGGGTTGACCGCGTCAGTGGCCATGGCCGGTGCCCGCAGCGCCCGCCGCAACGGGGCCGACCTGACCGAACTCACCGACAACGTGGAGCGGGCGCTGGGCACCTGGCTCCCGGAACGCTTCTGCACGGCGGTCTTCGCCAACCTCGACCTGTCCACCGGTGTGTTCTCCTGGGCCAACTGCGCCCACCCGGCGCCGCTGCTCATCCGCCGCCAGCGCCTCGTGGAGGAGGCAATGGACCGCACCCCCGAGCCCCCGCTGGGCTTGGACGGGATCGTCCCCGACGCCAACCCGCGCACCGTCCACGAGATCGCTCTCGAACCCGGCGACCAGGTCCTCCTCTACACCGACGGTGTCACCGAAGCGCACGACAGCGAAGGGAGGATGTTCGGCCTGGACCGGTTCGCCGAGTTCGTCATCCGCGCCACCTCCGCCAACGAACCCGCCCCCGAGACCCTGCGGCGCCTCATCCACGCCATCCACGACCACCAGCGCGGCAGCTTCACCGACGACACCACCATCATGCTGCTCGAGTGGACCCCCGACCGCGCGGTCCCGTGGCCCAGAAGTACCTGACCGGGCGGGCGGTACCCCCTCAGAACATGGCGAGCACCCGGCTGGGACCGCCGGAGGCGTCCAAGCCGGGCAGCACACCCACGGAGATCAGCGCCCCGCTGGGCGGCAGCTGCTCGAGGCCGGTCAGGGCCTCCAAACCCCAGCGGTCCGCCCGGCCCACCGCCTCGTGCGCGGGAAACTCGGCGGAGTTGCCGGGGTCGGTGCTGAGGGTGTCCACCCCGACCCCCGCGATGCCCCGGTGCTCGGCCAGGAACGCGCAGGCGTCCGGGGAGAAGCCGGGGAAGTGCCAGATGCCGCCCTCGTCGACGCCGCGGACCCGCTCGTCGCCCTCCGCCCAGCGTGCGCTCCACCCCGAGCACATCAGGACCGCCGCACCTGCCGGGATGCGGCCGTGGACGCGTTCGAACGTGTGGATGTCGTCCACGGTCACCGTCGTGTCGGGGTCCTCGGCCGCTCGGGCGCGGATGTCGATGACTGCGGCCGGTGCGACGAGTTCACCCGGGTCGATGTCGGGTACCAGGCGCCCGCCGCCGATCACGTGCCCGGGGGCGTCCAGGTGGGTGCCGGTGTGCTCGGACATGCTCCACCGCTGCACGTAGAACCCGAACTCTCCCTCGGGTGCGGGCGGAGCAAGGGTCTCCCGCACCGGCTTGTCCTCGTCCCAGGACGGCATGCCGGGGGAGATCGTGTGACTGAGATCGACCACCGTCCGGAAGCCCTTCGGCCAGGGGCGGGGCGCGGTCGGTGGCTTCGGCGGTCCGGCGGGGGCGAAGCCGTCGGTGCGGGAGCGTACGGTCTCACCGGTTCCGTGCAGGCACATGGCGGTGAGTCCTCTCGTCTCGGGTGTTTCCCCTGGCCCTGTCCGAGCAGGTGACGCCGACCCTACCGGGATTCAGCACGGGGTGACACTGGATTTTCGAGGACGCGCGGGTACCGAGGACACGAGACCGCACCGCCGACAGTGCGGACGGTGCGGGGTACCGGGAAGCGGGCCTAGGGCCAGGGCACACGTCGGGACGCTACTCATTGGGCAAGGGTCTTTACAGGTAGCCGCTCCCGGCCATCTGGAGCCAACGCCCGTCTGGGGACAAGTACGTCGCCCGGATCTGGATCCGTTCGTTGGTCTTCGGCAGTGGCTGCCAGGCCGTGTAGATCCCGTCCTGGCCGCTCCAGGTACGGAGCGGTTTGTGCTCGCCGATCTCGTTCTCAGGGACCAGATAGACGGTCGCGTCCTTGATCTCGTTGGTGCCCGCGGCGTGCACGGTCCCCTGCACGAGGCGGCCGTTGGGCAGGTCGTTCAACCAGATGCAGACGTAGCTGCGGTCGACCTCACTGAAGCCCTTGCAGGAGTGGGGCAGGCCGTAGTAGTCCGGGTTAGGGTAGATCGCGTCCTCGGCCGCGGCGCTGGGTGCGAAGAGCAGGGAAGCGGCGAGGGCCGCGCCGGCGATCGTGCCGATTGCGGCGGTCAGGGGGGTACGCAAGGGTTCTCCTCCTTCGGGGGTCCGCTGAGTGGTTCGGCGGTTGAGTCGACTGTAGGTCGGGAGGGGCCCTTGCCGTAATCCGCAACCTTTCAGGGTGCCCGTTGCAGCGACCGGTTCCGGAACGCCCTACTCGTCAGGTTCAGGGAGGACGCGCAGGTGTTCCTTGGTGACGAGCCCGAACCGGAGTGCGTAATCCACGAGGACCCGCTGGCGCCACGCGACCCCCGGTCCCTTACCGCTGTGCGGCAGCCGGAGCTTCTCCTCCATGAGGTAGGTGATCTGCCCGTTCACCGCGCTCACCGAGGCGTCCAACCTCCGCGAGACCTCGTTGGTGCTCGGGATGCGCAGGCAGGACGGGTCCCGTAGGCGCGGTTCGCAGAACGCGACCATGACCCGGAAGTAGCCGTTCCACGGGTCCAGCCCGAAGGGAGCGAGAGAACTGTGTTCCTCGCTCTGGGACCGCGGGGGCTGGAAGGGGAGTTCGGGCACGAGCACCAGGAAGCGGTACTCCCGGTCTGCCCCGGGGATCCTGACCCGCGATGTTTCGAAGGGGATGACCATGCCACGGCCTCCCGGACGCACCTGCACGAAACCGGAGACGGGGTCGGTGTGCTCCACGACATAGGTCCGGGTGCCGCTGGTGTTGGTAAGCCGCCAGTGGTAGCCCAAGGACTCGATGATGCCCGCTCTCCGAGCCACCGCCCTGTCCCCGGCCGCGAAGAGGAGGTGCACCCGCATCCCGTCGCCGCCGCGCCCGAACCCGCTGGACTCACCGCGTGCCAGTTGGAACGGGGTGAACGCGACCCCGCCGTCCTCGTAGTCTTCGTGGACCGTGATGGCCGTCATATCTCCGCCTCCGCGCACACGTCGCCTGCACGCGGGAGGCCGTCGGCGGGTAAGGGTGACCTGCTCACGATCTCGCTCCGGTGGGGGAAGGGGGTGTCGCCGGGCGCGGCGCGCCTGTGCTTCCCCCTCTCGGACGGTTCTGCGGCAGTGGAGCGGACCCGTGCAAGGTCAAGGGCCCGACCGACTAGCCGGGCCCCATCACACACCGGGCACAGGGGGGGTGGAGAGATATCGGGATCAGGGGACGGTGACGAACCCGCTCGGCGCGGCGACGTACCGGCCGCCGTCCTTCAAGGTGAAGGACGCGCGGGCCTGGATCGTGGTCCCGGGGTCCACGATGTACCGCTGGGTGGACAGGTCCGTTTCGCCACCGAAGGGCTTGCCGCCGCTGAACTGCAGGTGGACGCCGGGGTTGCGCGCCCCGGGTTCGTCACCGAGCGGTCGAGTGTGCGGTTGTCCCTCATAGATGGCCCCGGACACGCTGATCTGCCCGTCGACCTCCCACACGTTGACGCACACAGTGGCGCTCCCGTGGGTTCGGCACGAGGAGTCGAAGAGGTCGTTGCCGGTCCTCATGTCTGGGGTGGCAGCGGCGCTCGGGGCGTGGAGCAGCGCTGCTGCGAACACAGCGCTCACGGTAAGCGCGAGCGCGCTGAAGATCCTTCGAATAGTCGTTCTCCCTTCTGTTGCCGGCCTGGGCCGGTTACAGAACGATAAGTTCGGCACGCCCCCTCCGGCTATCTGAAACCTTTGAGGGTGCCTGGAACGCCCAGGTCACGGAGCTCGCCGGGGATCCCGTTGGGCGGTTCCCCTTCCGTGCGGGCGCGCGCGGCGATTGAATGGGCGCCCCAGAGCCAACGGAGGAAACCCCATGCCCGAACCCGGTACCGACTGGTGGAAGTCCAGCGTGGTCTACCAGATCTATCCGAGCAGCTTCAACGACAGCAACGGCGACGGTATCGGTGACCTGCCGGGGATCATCGAGAAACTGGACTACCTGCACCAGCTCGGCGTGGACGTGGTGTGGCTGTCGCCGGTCTACCCCTCACCGTGGGACGACAACGGCTACGACATCAGTGACTACACCGACATCGATCCCCGGTTCGGCACCCTGGAGGACTGGGACCGGCTCCGTGACGGGCTGCACGAGCGCGGGATGCGTTTGGTGATGGACCTGGTCATCAACCACACCAGTGACCGGCACCCGTGGTTCACCGCCTCCCGCGCGGGCGACGAGGACAAGCGGGATTTCTACTTCTGGCGCCCCGGCCGTGACGGCGGCCCGCCCAACAACTGGGGCTCGGTCTTCTCCGGGCCCGCCTGGAGTTTCGACGACGACCGCGGCGAGTACTTCCTCCACCTGTTCAGCCCGGGCCAGCCCGACCTGAACTGGGAGAACCCGAAGGTCCGTGCGGCCTTGCACGAAGTGGCCCTGTGGTGGCTGGCCCGGGGCGCCGACGGGTTCCGGATGGACGTCATCAACTTCGTCTCCAAGAACCCGAAGCTCCCGGACGGCCCCGTGCTGGGCGACTACGGCATCTTCGCCGACCACGCCATCAACGGGCCGCGCCTGCACGAGTTCCTGCACGAGATGCACGAGAGGTGCTTCGCCGGGCGGGACGTGCTCACCGTAGGGGAGATGCCCGGGGTGGGCGTGGAGCAGGCCCGCATCCACACCAACCCCGTCAACCGGGAGCTGGACATGGTGTTCCAGTTCGAGCACATGGACCTCGACCACGGTCCCGGCGGCAAGTTCGACCCGGTCCCGCTGGACCTGGTCCGGCTCAAGGCCTCCCTGAACCGCTGGCAGGTGGGGCTCAACGACCGGGGCTGGAACAGCCTGTACTGGAACAACCACGACCAGCCCCGCGTGGTCTCGCGTTTCGGCAACGACGGTCGGTACCGGGTGGAGTCGGCGACCGCGATGGCCACCACCCTGCACATGATGCAGGGCACCCCGTACGTCTATCAGGGCGAGGAGCTGGGCATGACCAACGCCCACTTCACCGACCTCGGCGACTACCGGGACCTGGAGACCCTCAACTACCACCGCACCATGGTGGAGACCGGCAAGGTTCCCGAGGCGGCCGCCATGGCCGGGATCGCCGACATGAGCCGCGACAACGCGCGCACCCCCATGCAGTGGGACTCCGGGACCCACGCGGGGTTCACCGACGGGACACCGTGGATCGGGGTCAACCCCAACCACACCGAGATCAACGCCGAGGCCGCGGTCGCCGACCAGGGCTCGGTCTTCCACCACTACCGCCGCCTGATCGCGCTCCGCAAGGAGTACCCGGTTGTCGTGCACGGCCGCTTCGCCCCGCTGCTGGAGGAGGACCCCCGGGTCTACGCCTACACCCGGTCCCTGAACGGCCAGGTCCTGCTGGTCGTGGCCAACTGGAGCGAGGAGACCGCCGAGCTGGACCTTCCGGAGGACCTCGTGGGATCCCACCCGGAGCTGCTCATCGGCAACTACCCCGCGCCAGAGCGCGCACTCGCCCCGCTGCGCCCTTGGGAGTCCCGGGTCCACCTGATGCGGTGACCGGCCGGTCAGTACTGTGTTGGCAGCCGAACGAGTGGGATTGGGGCTTTGCGCATGAGGATCGTCATCGTCGGGGCGGGGGTGGGCGGACTCGCCCTGGCCCGAGGCCTCACCGGCCACGGCCACGAGGTCGAGGTCCACGAGCGTGCACCCGAACCGCGCGGTGACGGTGCCGGTCTGGGCCTGTACTCGAACGGCACCGCGGCCCTCAGGTCCCTGGGCGTGGACATCTCCGGCATCGGCCGCCGCATCGGCGGCCTGGAGAACCGCGACCCCTCCGGGCGGGTGCGGTACACGCTCGACGTGGACGCGGTCCGCGACCACTACGGGTTCGAATGCCGCACAGTGCCGCGGCGTGCGCTGCTCGAACTCCTCGCCGAAGGGCTGCCCGAGGGCACGGTCCGCTTCGGTCGGATCTGCACCCGGGTGCGGGTGAACCCGGACGGCACCGTGAGCGCGCTCTTCGGTGACGGCAGCAGCGCCACGGGCGACGTGGTGGTCGGGGCCGACGGGGTCCGTTCGGCGGCCCGCCGCGACCTGTGGGACGGCGACCCCGCCCGCCCCACCGGGTGGGCGAGCTGGCAGGCGCTGACCCGTGTGCCCTCGGATCTGGCGGCGGGCACGGTCTCGGCGGTCATCCAGGGGCGGCAGGGCATGTGCGGGATCATGCCGGCGGGGGAGGGGCTCGTTCAGTGGTGGTTCGACGTGCGCTGGCGACCGGACATCGCCCGTCCCGAAACCCCGGTGGGCGTGCTGCGCAAGCTCTTCGGTGACTGGGCGGACCCGGACGTGCGCACGGTGCTGGACCATGCGAAGGACGACGACCTGGGGCTGTTCGAGCACGTCCGGCACCGGGTTCCCAAGGTCTGGGGTGAGGGCGGTGCGACCCTGTTGGGCGACGCCGCGCACGCCTTCCCGCCGTCCACCGCCCAGGGTGCCAACCAGGCCCTGGAGGACGCGTGGGCGCTGAACCTGGCCCTCGCCGACGAGGGAGCCGAGGCCGACCCCGCCGCCGCACTGCGCCGGTACGAGTCCGTCCGCCGGGGGCCCGTCGCACTGGCATCGCTGGCCTCGGGGGCGGAGGCGGTCATGCGCTTCTCCCCGCCCCGGTTCCTAGGCCGGGAACGCATCGGTGCCATGGCCACGCGTCAGTACACCGGCTACCTGGGCCGGATCAGCAACGTGCTCACCGACCGCCGCCCCTGATCCGCGGGGCCGCACTCATCGAGGCCCCGCCGTGCACCCCGGGTGCCCGTTCCACTGGAGCGGGCACCCTTTTTCGGTGGTCCCGGTGGGGCCACATCGGTTCATATTTTTTGAATTACAGCGGAGTGAGGTTAGACTAACCTTTGTTCCGGCTGGGTTCGTCCCGTTTCGCCGGACTCAGCGTGCTGCCCTCCTCGGGGCGCTCCCCAGCGCGCGACCGGCCCGCCCAGTACGACGAGGCCGCCCCACGTCACGAAGAAAGCAGTGAGCATGCACTCCACCCTGCGCAGTGTCGGCGGCATCGGACTCACCACCGCCCTCGCCCTCGGCCTGGTCGCCTGCGGCACCGACACCGAGAACGGCTCCGAGGGCGGCGACGCAGCCGACGGTACCTTCCCGGTCAGCATCGAGAGCGCCCTCGGCACCGCCGAGATCCCCGAGCCGCCCGAGCGCGTGGTCACCCTCGGCCAGGGATCCGCCGAGACCGCCATCGCCCTGGGCAACGTCCCGGTCGGCATCGAGAGCTACGACTGGGGCAGTGACGACACCGGCTACCTCCCGTGGATCCACGAGGCCGTCACCGACGCGGGGGAGGAGCTCCCCGAACAGTTCGCCGGAGAGGACGACATCGACTTCGAGGCGATCATCGAACTCGCCCCCGACGTCATCCTCGCCCCTTGGTCCGGCATCACCCAGGAGCAGTACGACATCCTCGACGACATCGCCCCCACGGTTGCCTACCCCGACCTGCCCTGGAGCACCGAGTGGGACGAGCAGATCGAGATCATCGGGGAGGCCCTCGGCCAACCCGACGAGGCCGGTGAGCTCATCGAGGAGATCGAGGGGCGCTTCGAGGAGGCCGCCGCCGACAACCCGGGGTTCGCCGACCTCAGCTTCTCCTACATCTACACCGACGGCCCCGGCACCCTCGGCGTCTTCCTGCCCGACGAGCAGCGCGTGGCCATGGTCCGCGGCCTCGGACTCGAGGTCGACCCGGTCGTCGAGACCTTCCCCGAGACCGAGGGCACCGACTCCGCCCTCATCGGCCTGGAGAACGCCGACGAGCTCTCCGACAGCGACCTGATCTTCACGTTCTACAGCGACGCCGAGTCCCGCGAGGAGATCGAGGCGCAGGAGCTGTACGGCGCCATCCCCGCCGTGGAGAGCGGTGCCGTGGTCTCCAGCGAGGACAACGCCTTCGTCACCGCATCCTCGCTCATCAACCCGCTCACCGTCCCCTGGGCCATCGACCGCTACGTGCCCCTCATCGAGGAGGCCGCCGAGAACGTGGACGGCTGATCCACCCGCGGCACACCGGTCGACCCACTGACGAAAGAGCACCTCGGCAAGGCGAACGTGAAGACACGAACGGCACCGCACCGGGCCGGGCCCGCCCGCGCAGCCCTCATGCTGGGCGCCGGCGCGGCGGCTCTGGCCGGGGCAGTCCTCCTCAGCCTGGTCGCGGGCGGCCGACCCACCTCGCCGGTCGAGGTGTGGCAGGTGCTCTCCGGCGAAGCCGACTCCTTCACCACCACGGTGGTCGAGAGCCGCTACCCCCGCACCCTCCTCGGCATCGTTGCCGGGGCCGCGCTGGCCCTGGCAGGAACCCTCATGCAGGGCGTCACCCGCAACCCGCTGGCCGACCCCGGGCTGCTCGGTGTCAACTCGGGGGCGGCCGCAGCGGTGGTCACCGTCACCGCCGTGCTCGGCCCCACCTCCGTCGCGGCCAGTGTCTGGTGGGCGCTGCCCGGCGCACTCCTCGCGGGACTGGCCGCCTACACGGTGGGCTCGCGCGGCGGCGACGGCAGCATGGTCCGCCTGGTCCTGGCCGGTGCCGTGGTCTCGGCGGTACTCCACGCCTACGTGCAGGCGGTCGCGCTGAGCATGCCCGACGTCTTCGACAGCTACCGCCACTGGGTGGTGGGTTCACTGGCCGGACGCGGGTACGACGTCATCCTCTCGGTCCTGCCGGTGGTCGGCCTCGGCCTGCTCATGGCCCTGCTGGTCATGGGCGGTCTCAACGCCCTGGCCCTGGGTGAGGAGGCCGCCGTGGCCACGGGGGCCAACGTGTTCTGGACGCGTTCGGGCGGTCTGCTGGCGGGCACCATGCTCGCGGCGGGGGCCACCGCTGCCGCCGGCCCCATCGCCTTCGTCGGCCTGGCCGTTCCCCACGTGGTCCGAGGCCTGGTCGGTGTGGACTTCCGGCTCCAAGTGCCCTTCGCCCTCCTGGTCGGTCCCACCCTGCTGCTGCTCGCCGACGTCCTGGGCCGCACCTTGGTGCGCCCAGCGGAGCTCATGGTGGGTGTGGTCACGGCCTTCGTCGGAGCCCCCGTCCTGCTGTACGTGGTCCGGAAGATGCGGGGGAGCTCGTGAACCACCAGACCGGACCGCGCCCCACCGGGCCCGTCCTGCGGGTGGGCCGCTTTCTCGCCCTGCCCGTCCATCCGCGCTCGGTCGTGGTGGCCGTGCTCCTCCTGGCGGCCCTCCTCGCCGCGGCCGCCGCCACTCTGAGCCTGGGCCGCCTCGGTGTTCCGGTCACCCAGCTTCCCGCCGTCCTGTCCGGGCAGGGGGAGGCCACCCACCTCTTCGCGCTCGAACGGCTGCGCGGCCCCCGGCTGGCCGTGGCCGCGGGCACCGGGCTCGCCCTGGGCCTGGCCGGCGCGCTCTTCCAGTCGGTGACCCGCAACCCCTTGGGGAGCCCCGACGTCATCGGGATCAGCGCGGGGGCCGGCGCCGGTGCGGCCTGCGCCGCGCTCATGCTCCCCGGTGTCGTCCCCGTTCCGCTGGGCGCGCTGGCCGGGGCCGTCCTGGCCATCGTGGTCGTGGCTACGGTGACCGGCACCGGACTGCGCAACCCCGGTCGGCTCATCGTCGCGGGGATCGGCGTGGCCGCCATGGCGCAGGCCTTCACCCACTTCGTCGTCTCGGTTATGGCGCGCGACGAGGCCAGTGTCCTCGCGTCCTACATCAACGGCAGCCTGGGCGCCCGCTCCTGGGAGCATGCCGCCACCATCTGGGGCACGCTCCTCCTGGCGCTGCCCCTAGTCCTCGCACTGGCCGGGCCGATCCCCGTCAACGAGATGGGCGACGAACTGGCCGACTCGCTCGGCGCCCGCGCCTCCGCAAGCCGCACCGCCGCGGTGGTGCTCTCGGTGGTCCTGTCCGCCGCCGCGGTGGGGGTGGCCGGGCCCATCGCCTTCCTCTCGCTCACCGCGCCCCAGATCGCCCGGCGCCTGAGTTCCGCACCCGGGCCGAACCTGGTGCTGTCCGGCCTGACCGGCGCGCTGCTCCTGGTCCTCGCCGACCTCGCCGTCCAGCAGGCACCGGTCGGCGAAGGCCTGCCCGTCGGCGTCTTCACCATGGCGATCGGCGGCTTCTACCTGGGCTACCTCCTCATCCGTGAATGGCGAAAGGGCAAGTTGTGAGTTGCCGAGAGACCGCACCGGTCCTGACCGCGGAAAGCCTCACCCTGGGGTACGGGGGAGACCCGGTCGTGCGCGACCTGGACCTGACCGTCGCCGAAGGCGAGTTCACCGTCATCGTCGGCCCCAACGGCTGCGGAAAGTCCACGCTGCTGAAGGCCCTCGGTCGCGTGAACCGGCCGCAGGCGGGCAAGGTGCTCCTGCACGGGCGCGACGTGCGCTCCCAGCGGCCCAAGGCGGTCGCCCGCCAGCTCGCGCTGCTGCCGCAGAGCCCTCTCGCGCCCGAGGGCATCACGGTCCGGGCGCTGGCCGCGCGGGGCCGCTTCCCGCATCACACCCTGCTGCGGCAGTGGAGTCCGGAGGACGAGACGGCCATTGCCCGCGCCCTTGAACTCACCGGGCTGGCCGACCTCGCCGACGTCCAGGTGGGCGCGCTCTCCGGTGGACAGCGCCAGCGCGCCTGGGTGGCGATGGTCCTGGCCCAGGACAGCGCGGCCTTGCTCCTGGACGAGCCCACCACCTACCTGGACATCGCGCACCAGTACGACCTGCTGGAGCTGTTCGCCGACCTGCACCGGCGCGGCCGCACCGTCGTCGCGGTCCTGCACGACCTCGCCCAGGCGGCCCGGTTCGCCACCCGCCTGGTGATGATGGACGGGGGAGCGGTGGTCGCCGACGGACCCCCCGAGCAGGTGGTGACCGCCGACCGCGTACGGGAGGTGTTCGGCCTGGCCTGCGACGTGGTCCCTGATCCCCGAACCGGTACCCCGCTGGTGATCCCGCACGAGCGGGCGGCCTCAACGAATTGACACCACCCGGGTCTTTCTGAAAGATCGCCTTTGGCGTGTCCTCCTATTTTGGTGCAGGATCCCTCCTTTCCCGCCGCTCGATTGTGGCCGTCTCCGCTACGCGCGTCAAGGTCGTCGCCATCGAGCGCTTCGCGCGTCCAAGGCGCTCCACCTTGACCCGCTTCGCTGCGACGGCGGGTTGGCGGCTATCGGGAACGTTGTGTCCTGAACGTGAACCAGAGGAGGAAGTAGGAACTCTCTAGGCAAGCGGTGCTGCACGCAAAGATGAAGGATCTGGCCCTTCGGAGCCGTCCTGCGGGGGAGGGCTTCAAACCATCTCATGCCGCGTTAGCTGAAGACTGTCGTGGTGAGCGATGAGGAAAAGGCGCACTGGATGTGTCAGGTGGGGATCGGGAAGGCGAGCGCAAGCGAATCACTGATGACGTGTCGAAAGAGCAAGATGA